>DIZP01000043.1:0-3046 GCA_002429375.1 bacterium UBA6025
ACTTTTTTGGTCATCCGTCTAAATTCTTGCCTCATCTCTTTGATATTGCCTTTTAGCTCGAGCTCAATCTTTTCCTGTAAACCATCAAACATATCTTTAGACGGTCGGATGGTGGTAAAAATATACTCGTGGTACGGTAGCCTGAGTCGTTCTTGTTGCTGAATCCTTTTAGTGCGTAAATAGTTAAACATTGATTACTCCTCGCATTAGTAATTTGTGTAAATATATTTGATGATTTCCGCAATATCTCCTTTCGTGATATTCGCCATAACGTAACTTGTCAATGTATAGTGTAATATTTTCGTTATTGTGTGTATGTAAGTATTCTTACAGGTTTAACGGATTAATTTTAGCTTAAAATTAATGCGACTAACCTGTTCGGTTTTATTCGAATTGACATCAACCGAAAAATGATTGGGGTTTGCGAGGTTTTTCTTTGGATTTATCGGCGTCGCGCTTTTTTTTCGCAATTTCCTTAGCAGCTTGTTCGGTTTTGCGTTTCTCGTCGTCGTAAACGTTTTTTGGTGACTTGCCTTTTTCAAAAATTTTATGGCAATCGACACAGATATCGCAGCCTCCGACCAGAGTTTTATCGGACCACCAGCTTAGCTCGCCGCGAGTCGGACAATTTGATATCCGGCAAACACCAATTTTTGGTATGCCAAAATTATTCGGGGTGTTCTGGATACCAAAAGCTCTTCGTATAGCAGCGGACTCGGAGGTATCGTCACTTGTCGCCACAGCATTGTTATTCGTGCTGTATTCTGGGCAGACATCACTGGCGTAGACTTCGCCTGCCGCCTTGGCCTCTCCGCCGTAATGGGACAGGGCAGCGTAATTTGCCCCTTGTCCGCTATCGGAATTCTCCAGGTCGCCCAAGAGTTTGCTATCGGCTTTGTCTATTACGCTGGCTATACTTAAAATAACTTCGCTCATGATGTCGTGCGCCATTTCTTTTACTACTACCTGGCCTTCTTTTAGCGGACGGCTGGTACCGAGTTTGTCGGTCATCCGTATTAATTCGGGCGTCACGACGCCCTGACTGGCCGCCAGAGTTTTGATGGTGTCGAGATAAATCGCTGTCAGTTTGGGCTGGCTACGCACTTTTAATAGGCCGTTTCGCTTTTCTGCTTGTTTGTCTTGTTCGAGTCCGAAGCTGTAAGGCTTATTTTGCTGTTCTTGGAGTAACTGGTCGTAGGTTGCGACGTAGTAGTCGATAAATTTATCCGGCTGGGTCAGGTCGGACGAGTAAAATTCGTAATTGTTTTGCAAGACTTCTTTTTTCGTTGCGCCCGTTGCTATGTCGGTGCCTAATTTTCCGCGCAATTTATTGAACCGCTCCACGCTTGGGCTATGCAAAGAGACAAAGCAGCCCTCTAGCAACTCGCTACTCGCTTTTTGGTAAATGCGCGCGATAGCTACTTTTTGCTCCCCTATCGGCAACGATTCAAAGATCAAATAGGCACCAACTGGCGCGTTTTTGAACCAGGCGGTTAATTTAGTGACCTCTTGGGCTTCTGTTTCGGCTCGTACGAATTCTTCCATCATCTTCGGGCTGCTGGCCGCGGCCGTCTCAAATATTCGCAAGTTGGTTTGAGTCATTGAATCCATCGATACTTTGTCTTTGAGCGACACGAAATCATCACCGGTAAACTCAAAACCGACGTAATTGACAAAAGGAGTCTTTGGCAGGCGTTCGGCAATGTCCGCCTCGAGATCTTCCTTTATGCCAACGAGGGCCGCTTCGCCCTTTTCTAGATATTGGTAGAGGTGCGTCAAAGGGTCGTTGATACCTAAGTGTTCTGCCCTGAGGGCCAGTCGTCCCATATAGACGACATGTTCCGGGTCAATGGTTTCCGAACGGGAACGCCTAGTCTCGGGCATCCGTGTCGGTAGTATATCTGTTCTCAATTTAATAACTCCTACTACCGAGTAGGAGTTATCTGAAATAACATCTACTCCTGCTCGGGAGATTTAAAACTGTATCGGACTTAGCATTGCTGCCTTACCGTTGCGGCACAGTCCCGGATTTACACCGGGTTCCAGTTATGTTGATTTGTTAATGTTCATAAGTATGCGTCATTAGCGTCTTTTTGTCGAGCAATAACGCTATATGTAGACATTTTGTTGTTCGGGAAGCGTTGTTATAGAGAAAAAGAATCGCCTGGGCCAGCTCTTCTTGCTATAATTTATGTATATGACTACAACACTACCCCCCGTCTTACACGATGAATCACATAGCGGTAACATTACAGGCCGATCAAACTGGCTGCGGGCCGCCGTATTAGGAGCTAATGACGGTATTGTCTCGATAGCGGGCCTTGTCGTCGGTGTGGCTGGAGCCACCAGCTCGAAAATTATCATTCTGACGGCCGGACTGGCCGGTATCGTGGCCGGGGCTTTGTCAATGGCGGCCGGTGAATATGTCTCGGTCAGTACCCAGCGGGACATCGAAAAGGCTTTGCTGGAAAAAGAACGCCAGGAGCTCATTGACCAGCCGGAAGAAGAGCTGGCTGAGCTGGCGTCGCTCTACCAGGCCAAAGGTCTCAAAGCAGCTACCGCCCTGATCGTAGCCAAAGAATTGACCGAGAACGATGCCTTCGCTGCTCATGTGGACATTGAGCTGCAAATTGATCCAGACAATCTAACTAACCCATGGCACGCCGCCTACGCCTCATCCGCTTCGTTCCTCGTCGGCGCGTTGATTCCACTGGCGGTAATTATGCTTCCGCTCGGGTCATTGACGGTTGCTGTCACCTTCGTCGCTGTTGTCGTGGCCCTTATCATCACTGGTTTCCTGAGTGCCAAGGCTGGCGGAGCTAATATTCGGGCATCCGTGTTGCGGGTTGTCGCTGGTGGTGTGATTGCCATGGCCATTACCTATGCCATCGGTCGCCTTTTCAACATCGCTGGCGCTTAAGTCGTTCTAGACGCGGCCCGCCGTTTGGGTATATACTTATACACAGTCATGTAGGTACTGGTGGGAATACCTTTTTACTTACAGACTTATGCGAGAAGTCACTTGCGTCGATATGCACACTGGTAG
>DIZP01000043.1:3292-6950 GCA_002429375.1 bacterium UBA6025
CTCCAAAATCCGTTCGCTGACCGAATATCTAGTTGTCAGCTTTTTGTCATATACACAAATTTTTCTTGGAGGATAAAGCTATGAATCGTGAGAATATCAATGAACAAGTTCTCGTCACCGTAATGGGATTTAAAAAAGACCTTGCCGTCTACCCGCGCCGGATGGAATATCAAGGTGCCACTTATGACTTTTTGGACGCCGGCCTACGCTGTCTGGTGCGGACTGGCGGTCGCATTGCCGAAATCATCACCTTGTCCGACGGCAGCGCGAACTTTCGCCTGCGCAGCGACAATCGTGGTGGCAATTGGACGCTACTTAGTATCACAGCCTAAGCGATTGAACTTATAGCAAGGTATTAAAAAAGGAGTTACGATGCGTAACTCCTTTTTTCGTTAGCAATATAGGAATATCTTTGGGTGCTTAGCCGAAGATGTAGTTGAAGATGACAGTAAGGACGTTGTCGTGTCCGCTTTGGTTAATGCTAACGTTGCTGTGAACGGCATTCTCGTTACCGCCGTAGCCATGACCGCTATTGCCGTAGCCATGGTGGCCATTATTAGCGTGGTGCTCTTTGTCTCGCTGGTTCTGAGCGTTCTTATCGTTCTCTTTGTTCTTTTCGCTCGCCGTAACGTCGGCCTTATCTTGTTCGTTATGCTTGGCGAGTGATGTACTGCCTTCTGCTTCGGCGGTACCAGTTACTGGTGTTGCACCTGCAAGTGTCGCTGAGCCAATGACGGTCAGTACCATCAGTGAAGCTGCGCCAAGCGCAAGCTTAGTAGCTACACCCTTTGTAGTTAGTGTTAATGTGCTTATACGGTTACCCATAGGCCCTCCTTATTATTTTGATGCACCATCATCAAGGTAATCATGGATAAGCTTAGCGAGCAATCTATTTGGCTGTTTATAAAATGGCGATATGTGGCGTAACCCTGAGTATTGAGCCATATATTTTGTGTAGTATTATCTACGACGCGAAGCCTTATCACGGAGCCCCATGCGCCGAGTTTCAAGCATTGAACAGATAAGTCCGACGCCGAGTAACAAGAAGACAAACAGGGCACTGTTATTGGCCCGACCAACTCCCGATAATGGTAAAAACTCAATCCCGATGCTCACAAGTACTACCGTCGCCAGCCAAAAAGAAACGCGGCTTGGCACTCGCCGTATGACCGCCACTACGCCGTAGACCACAATCAGACTCTCGCCGACAATCGGAAAGGCCGACAGCCGTATACTGGCAATGACGATCAAGGGCGACGTCACAGCGAGCGCGTGTTTGTGAAGCCATTGGAATAGTCGTTGCTTCCGAGCAACTGTCGCCTGCAACGCAGCCGGATTACGAGATAATGTGTTCGTTGGGGGTTGCTGCTGCCGGGCTTCAGGCTGCACAGGGCCGACGCTGTGGCGTGCCTGGCGCGGACGGACATCCTGAATGAGACTCCAGCCAGGACGTCGTAGCGGTTGGCTGTCGTCGTCGTGGGGCGATTGGCCTGTCGGGCGCGGTGTGTCTGTCATTCATTCCCCTCTCTAAAGGCGGTGTTACGGTAGAGCTTGAGCGTCGCCGTCTCTGTTATGAGGTGAAGGTCAGTTTGGTGGTCGAGGTAACTGTACGCTTGGTAGTCATCGTCCTTGGCAAGCAGCACGTATTTGACGTGTAACGGCACCAGCTGCTGGCCGAGCGTGTTCGAGTCGGCGGCTTGGGGTAGAATGCGGGTCGTCAGTAGCTGTTTCTGGGCGTTGGCCACGGCTGGTTTTATATTGCCTAGCTCGGGGTCATCACTCACCAGGAGTGGTCGATCAAAAAAATCTCCCCCCGGGTTTGCAATTAAGCGTCCGGCAAATTGGTAGCTCATGTACAGATGCCATGGCAAGAACAAGGTTTGGTAGCTGCCGGTATCATTGTTGAGCTGCTTGTTGACCGCGTACCAATCCGGTGGATAGTGTCGTGGCATAAGTTGGCCATCAAAACCGCCGAACATAACAGGCGTCAGCCCGACGAGTATGAGCGCGAAGGCGACGGCAATGCCTAACCGGCCGGCCGTCGCCTGAACCCTGGTGAACAACCAGGTAATCGCGAATCCAATGAACACAGCGTAGCCTAGCGCAATGAGCGCGACGAATTTTTGGGGCTCACGGTACCCCGCAAAGAACGGGACGTAGTCCGCTAACCACGCGGTCCCGATGCCAGCCGCCAGCAGTGCCGCGACGACCGCACTGGCGACAAATAATGTGCTTACCTCTCGTTTCTGTCGCCAGACCGTCACGACGCCGATTATAACGAGGACCCACACCACTGTCACAACCAAGCCCCACCAACTGAGTTCATCTTGAGGAAGCAGGTACAGGTCGTGGCGTTCGCCCCAGAAGCCTTGGAGGCGTAAAACGTGGATTAATTTGCCGCCGAGGCCGTCACCTCCGGTCTCAAATTCAGATTGATCACTGCCTCGAAACGTCGCAATTGAGGCTGCCGTCGAGCCACTCCCCTGTACGAGGGGCACTAGCCAATAGCTACTGGTGATGATAAAAGCTAAACCGGCCAGTGCACCATATTTTACGAGTCGTTTGAGTCGCGGGGCATTTGTTCGGTGACGCCAGATAGTCTGCGACAGGGCAATCAGCGTAACGATGAATATCAACCCAAGAGTGTGAATCGACACGATGCTCACGACTACGGTCACCACCGCTAGATAGAGCGCCTTTTTAAGGGAAGGCCCCTGCAGGAACCGCAGGAGCGTCACGACAAAGAACGGCACAGCGGCATAGCCGAGAAGTACTGAGTACTGGCCGGCCATAAAACGTGAATATGTGAAGGGATTTATCATATACAGGAGACCGCTGGCGTACGCCGCCCATGCCACGACAGTTTTTGGTGTGTCGGGCAGCTGCAACGTGCGCATCAGACGGTGCATGCCGAGTCCGGAAAGTACTAAAACGGCAAACAGTAATAACTTCTCGATTATCTCGCTGGGAACGACCAAGCTCAATACGTGTAAACCGGCGTGTAATAAGTAGCTACTCGTTATTGTGTCGGGCATGGCTAGGTTCGGCGTAAAAACCATGTCCAGTGTCAGGATGAACCCTGGGCCGAGCAACGGCCATAAAATGAGCGCGGCGACGGCACTGTAAAGTAGCGTTGTTGGCCAGTTTTCTCTAATAACTTTCGGAAGATTGGTCACGATTGACGCCTCGACGTGACATATTTTTTAGGGGCGTGTCGTCGCTTTTTTTCGTACACGAAATACCCGATGGTCGCCGCGAGGGTGAAGGCGCTCATCGCGCCACCGACAGACAGCCAGTGCTGTGGAGTAAACTTCATCACGAGCGTCAGGTCGTATGAGCCATCACTGTTATGCTTGCACGATGCTTGACATAGCTGGGCCGGGTCAACGAGCCAGCCGTTCATGTAGTTATTGATTTTGACATGATTTTGATCCGATACCGAGGCACCACCGTCTAATCTGAGACTCCAGCGCGGATTATAACTTTCTTTGGTTTCGAGATAGAACGGCGTCCGCGCCCCTTCGATGTGTACCGTGGTCTTGGTAGGATCGGAAACGTTGTAGTTTATTTTCTTTGGTTGTTGCAAGGTCTGTTGGGGGGTACTGACAACGTAAAAACGGTTTTGAACATTTGGCGTCGCCGTCAACTGGAAGTTATC
>DIZP01000043.1:7176-33595 GCA_002429375.1 bacterium UBA6025
GCAAATTGCCCATGGAGGCTTTTGTAATCGAAACCGAGGAGATAATTCTGGCCTGCTTGGACAGGGATATCGTTGGGTCCAGTACAGGCAACGTGACTTTGCGCTTCGAGCTGTAACGCTTGGGCACCATTGCTTTTGTCGTCTTTGGTGGTGTGCATACTGATCGTACCGCCCGCTCCGTACGAGTAACAGTCGCTCACTTGTTTTTGCCACGGGCCTTGTTCGAGTGAGGGGTTGGGGAAAATATTGACAGAATCATAGCGGGAATCAGTGTAACTAATATTCAGCCTATCCGTTCGAGGGATTTCAATGGCCCTGCTCTCATCGCTTGGGTTGAGCGCCTGGTAGCCAGGCTGCTGTTCGGGCGTCAGAGAAAGTTGGTTATTGGTTAGTTTGTAGTTCAGTCCGGCGGTATTTTTAAGATAGAGCGCCTGATTTCCTGAATCCTGAGGCAGGAGCAAGCTCGCGTTAATCGTGTTGCCGTTCATGTTTTGGAAAGCGATGTTGTCATAGGCATCCTGCAATCCGAACGTCGTCGGGTCCGGCCGCCCGGCCGCGTCGATGAAATCAAATTCCGAATGAAGCGCAGTGGTGGCCAGCTGATACTTGTCCCCTATCCGTTGTGGTCTGTCGAAGGCGAAAACAGTTTGATTCGAATACACGTAGGGTTTTGGCTTGGTATTGGCATACAGCTGAAAAGCGTCGCCGACGAAAGTAGCCTGTGGCTTAAAATCATAACCATGGAGCGTTGCGTCTGCGGTGTGTTGACACCCCAGGACATAGTCGTAGGCGCTCAAGTTGACTGTATCGGCCCCGTCGAGACTTATTTGCTTGACTTGAACGTTTTTTGAAGTCACTATCTGGTTCAGCTCGGTCATCACTTCGGGGCGGCTCGAGGCAAATGAGAAACAGCTTTCATCGTTAATTATTAACAGGTTTTTCTGGTCCAAGTTCGTCTGCTGCAGCGCCCCGAAATAACTAATCTCCCGAGGCGTGAGAAGCTTGTTATATATGTCGACCCCTATAAAGGTGTTCATGCACAGAAAGCTAATCGCCAGGACTGAGTAGAGGGCGATTTTATGAGATTTTTTTGGCACGTACACAAGCGCTATCGCGAGCATCGTTGCCATCGTGAACGGAATATAGAGTTGCCATTTCAACGGTGAGCGGAATATCCAGCCACCGGGCAGACCGACGATAAGTTTAATAATATCTTTGACAAATAAATAGTTCACCGCCGCCAATAATAGCAGCAGTAAAAAGGCCGCTAACGCCCAAGCAAAATACTTTCGGTCAGATATACTCAACTTTTTTTCAACCCGCACGTATAGCCCGAACAGGATGACGTAGAAGGTAAAGATACCGAGGAAGTACAACACCTGGGTGCTATCGTTATAAAATTCATAGTCCTTCAGCACTCCCTTCGCTAACGATATACCGGTGAAAATATCGCCGGTATTGGCCACAGCGATTAGCGAGGTATAGTCGGTTGGCGCCGAAGCGACATTTGCGGACAAGACGTCTTTGTTAATCGAGCCGATACTCGCCAGCGGCAGCAAGAAGTAGGCATTGAGCAACAGCCCGACCAGCCCCACCAGTAATAGTTTGGGAATATTTTTCATGACGTACGCCTTATGACAGTAGGTCATGTAGAGCAGGTACCCACCGGATATCAACAGATTAATCGTCAAGGTAAACGGATGAATTAACGAGATATTGAGGCACACTACCCATAGGAGTAAGTAGCGTAATTGTTGTTTCTCGAATAGCTTTTGGATAGCAACCAGGCAGAGCGGTAGCATGGCGGCGGCCAGAACGAGACCGATTTTAGACACGTTCCCCAGGAAAATCGGATTGATGGTAAAAAAAAGTGACGCCACGACACCCAGCCAGACGTTGTTGATTTTCAGGAAGTATCGGGAGAAGCAATAGAAAGAGGCAAAAACAATTGCCAAACTTGAAAACAGATAAAAAATACTGATGGGTATATTACCCAACAGGGCAAAAACAACCAGGTCGATCAACCTGCCGGGCATTCTGATGATACCGTCGGGATTGGCCGAACCCGTTTGGTACGACCAGATGTACATTAACTTCATCCAGTAAAAGTGAACGTCAAAGGGAAAGTTATAATCACCGTTTGATATGAAGCTCATGGACTACTCGGTTGTCCTTTTAAAGTGGTTTACGAACATTTGCAGGGCATCCTGGGACAGGTCATTGATTTGGATGGGCTGAGCCTCAGTCGTCTGTTTTAGCAATTCGAGGACCTTGTTATCATAGGTAATCGGCAGGAACGGGACATCGGTCAGCAGTGCGGTGATGATGCAGTGAAACTGTGGTCCAATCAGCGCCAGATGCTCTTTATGCTGTTTAAAGAATAAAAATAAAGCTAGTGGATTATAGGCAAAATCCACTACTTGGATATTTTCATATTGTCGTTGCCACTGAGAGATAAGTTTATAGCCGACTGGATCGACGGCGCGTGGCTCCATTAGGGCGACGATAATAGCCATATCCCGATTGTTCGCCAGGCAGCTTTCTATGCGCTGAGCGTAGGTGTTATTCTGGTGTGGCTTAAAGCGTCGGAGCGTTATAAAAAGCGTCTGGCCGTTAACGGGTATTGTCTGATTAAGGCCGTCAAGATCTTGTTCGTAGGGTGCGAGTTCGAGCGTGGGAAGTTGGTAGGCGATGTCGGTGTCGAGGGTGACATGACGGCTTAGTTCTTCGAAATTTTCAAATGATTCTTGGTCACGGACAACAATATGGTTCGCAGATTTCCCTGCCAGCCAGGCGCTGACGTGCCCGAGACGGGAGGTTGAGCCGTAATACCCTACTCCTAGTAAATAAATCCGTTTCCGCAGGAAGAACCGGCTGACAAACAGCAGACTGCTGAGCACAAAGATATTCGGGTTGACGTCAAGTCCCCATAGTCCCCCGCCACCAATCACAATATTCTTGTTTTTAAAAATTGCTTTAAGGACTGACTTTTTATCCGCTATATCAATTCGTGGATAGCCGAATTCGTGATGGTAGGTTGCGTACCGCTCAGGTCGCTGGTAGGTTACGGTCAATGATTTGACACCACGGTTGGCAAACAGATTCATCAATACTTCCAGTAGTAGCTCGTCGCCAAAATTACCACCGCCGTAGTAGCCGATAAGGACGCTTCGTTCCAAATCTTCCTGGGTAAATATGTCCGCGATAGTTTTATTCACCGTGGACACCTAGGCGGACTTTTAGGTACCCGAAGCCGCCAACCGCAAACTCAGATGTTTTCATAAACAGCATACCGAGGCCGAGGCCGGGTCGCCGAAAGAGCTGACGCGGTCGTGAAAAAAAGAGGCCATAACGGGTTAAAATGCCCGTTTGCGAACTTATTGCTGGGCGGTCTTTGTTGACGGCTAGATATTGCGCGAATTTCTGCGCATAGTAATATTTCTTCTTCAGGGTACGAATCAGCTGCAGGTGGCCTTCGTTGTGACGAATATACTCATCGACGCGACCAGTCGGCGCTTGGTCACCGACGCGCTGAGACAAGTCCCAGTCCTCTCCGCTAATCAAGCGTTCGTCGTAGCCACCAACGGCTCGGTAGGTTTGCGTGTCGAAAAAACGAGCGGCTTCCATCCACGGCGTGCCGACGTAGAAGGAGCGTTCGAGACGCTTACACTGTGCCCAGAAACCCTGTCCAAAAGACTCTTCGGGGACGACGAGGGCTTTGAGCTCAGGATTGGCGGTGATTTGTTCGACGCAGGCACGGACGACGTTTTTGCCGAGCTCCATGTCAGAATCGATAATCATCACGTAAGCGCCGCGAGCTTTGCTGACGCCAAAATTCCGTTGCGTGCAACGCTCTGGTCCGATGTCGTAGACCTTGTCGGTATAGGTGAGGGCAATCTGCTTGGTGTTGTCGGTTGAGCTGTTGTCGACGACGATTATCTCGATGTGAGGATACGATTGATTGGCAATCGAGGCCAAACAGGCGTCGAGCGTCGCCGTATTATTGTAAGTGGTGACTATGACGGAAATGAGGGTTTTATTCATATGTAAGTTCCTTATTGAACTGTTTATAACTAGTTTCAAAATTAATATCTTTGCTCCACTGCCAAGCGTTATTTTGCAGTGTCCGGTAGTGCGCCTGGTCGGACAGCAAGCTCGCGATGTTTTCGGCCAGATCTTTGGGAGTGTTGCGGTGGCAAACGGCCCCTGTTTTTCCGTGTTGGACGCTATCGCGCAGTCCGTCGACATCGTAAACGGCGGCTGGTGTTCCTTGACTGGCGGCTTCGGTGACGATTAACCCCCACCCTTCTTTAATGCTGGTGACGGTAATAAGATGGGCTTTTCGGAGTAACTGAGATTTTTCGGCGGACGAAATTCGTCCCAGGTACTCAATGTCGTGTTTGAACGGACTGCTTTTGATGGCGGCTAAGACTTTCCGGCCGTAGCGTCCGCTGGCATCACCCGCAATCTTCATTTGTAGCGCGGGTAGTGATACCTTGGCCAGTTCAAAGGCGCGCACTTGGTCGAGGGTCCGCTTCATGGGGCGGATACTGCCGAGTGAAACTATCGTCGGTTCGTCGTACTTAGCCGCGGGTACGAGCTCGTGGACTGGGTCGAGTTGGATGCCCTCGGAAATCACGGCGATATTCTGGGGGTCAAAACCGTAGCGGACCAAGTCCTGTTTTGTGCTCTCCGACATAGCTACAGCTTTATCTCTTCTTAAAAATCTAAGATAGAGAGGCTCGAGTATGTAGCCAATCAGACTGGCCGGTGGCGGCAATTGATAAAACCAAATCTCACGACAGAGCATATGAAAAAACATAAGCCGTGGGACGTGCCGAAGGTAGAGTCGGCTACAAAACGGCAGCGTGTTAATCTCTTCGACGACAAAATCAGGCCAGCTTGATAGGTAGCGCTTCACGTAGCGATAGGCGTGCCAGTAGACGCTGACGCGCCCCCCCGCCCTTATCACAGTATAGCCATCGATGACAGCCTTCGGCGCAGCGCCAGGAAAACTGGCGGTGATGAGCATCACTTCGTGCCCGTCTTTGACAAGCCGCTTAATAAGCTCCGAGGTGACGGCTTCGGCGCCACCAGCCTGTGGGTGTTGGCTATCTTTCCAACTTAACCACAGTATCCGCATTAAAGGATCTCCTTAGAGGCTCGCTTGATCTTGCGGCGGTTAGGGCGTATGACGTAGAGTGGTCGGTTGGCAACTTCTTGGTGGATGTTGGCGATATAGAGCGACATGAGGCCCAGACAGGATAAGGTAATTCCTGACAAAAACAAGCTAATGACGGCCAATATCGCGTTACCGCTAAAAGGCATCCCGAACAAGTGATTGCCAAATAAATAGCGATCGACGAAAATAAATATCCCCATTGGTATCGAGACAATTGTTATGAACGAACCGAGGTATCCAGCCAAGCGGAGTGGCAACATGCTATGGCCGACGAAGCTGTCGATACCTAAACGGACAAGCTTCGGAAAGCTGTAGCTGGCCGTACCGTGTTGGCGTTCATCGGCGACAAAATAGACAAAGTCGCGCTTGTAGCCGAGCCAGTCAAATAGTCCGCGCGTAATACGGTTACGCTCGGTGAACTGATTAAAGGCTTGAATAACCTGCCTGTCGACCAGTCGAAAGTCGGTGGCATGAGGAGTTAAGGTAATGTCAGATATTTTATTCATGCTTGAATAAAATATATTTGATAACAATCGCTTGTGCCATGATGTCTTGTATTCTTTGCGAACCCCCACCACGACATCGGCGCCTTTTTCCCATTTTCGGATAAACTCGGGTATATGATCGGGTGGATGCTGCAGGTCGGCGTCAAGCATAATTGCGGCATCGCCTTTGGCGGCGTGCAGGCCGGCAGTCAGGGCAATCTCTTTACCGAAATTACGAGCTAGCTCGATAGGTACTACTTGTGAGTCTGACTGGGCGAGTTCTAGCAGTCGCTCGGTCGTCTTGTCACTGCTGCCGTCGTTTACGAAAAGGTACTCGAACCGATAGGCGAGGTTTCGTGTTGCTCGCTTGACGGCCTCATGGACGTGGCAGACGTTATCCTCTTCGTTGTACATGGGGATGATGACAGAAATGAACGGTTGGTTAGTTGATAATTCTTGTATCCTACGCATTGTCCTCCCTAAGTTGATGATGATTAAAAAAGAAATTTTGAAGCGCGGTTGTAATTAGTAAAAATAAACTTCCCAATATAATATTGTTAATCACATCACCTATTTTACCATGGTTCAGCTGCATAAGCCCAAGCAGGATGGCGCAGATGGCAATGCTAACGAAGCTATATTTATAACGCTTGAGGGCAATGTGGTACATCATTAACATATTGGCGACAGCGAGGAATAGCATCGCCAGCCCGACCCGCGGTAAGTAACTTGCATCGACCAAATACTTCGATCCGACCAATATATTAATGATTATTCCTGGAAATAAGGTCATCGCGAGCAGCGCTCCTCCGCCCAGTAGCACCATAAGGATCAGGGACGCTTTAAGGTGCGCTTGGTTTTTGCGCAGGGTCTGATTGTCGCCCACCGTCGTAATGAGCACCGCTGTGACGGGCGCCATTAGGAAATAGACGATGCCAGCAATTGTCGTGATGCCGGCATACAGACCAGCTTCGGTCGGCGAAAAGTAATGTTTGATGGCAATGATGTCAAGAGTTTGGATAATCGTTACTCCGCCCACGCCAAGTAGTACTGCGAAAGCGTGCTTTAGATAGGGCTTGAGCAGATCAAAGCGTAATCGCTTCGCCCCGAGAGCAGAACCATAAAAACCAGCTTGACGTGCCCAGACCAAACCGGCCACCAGTGACACTACTTGTGCAATAGCCAAGGCGCTAATCGCCCCGAGACTGTGATAGCCCAACAAAACAAGAATCGGCGCCAAAAGCAATTTCGCCCCGGAGCCGATACCATCGGTTACTGAGGCTCGAAGGAATTGTTTTTTACCTCGCAAAAATGCCATTCGAAAGGCCAGCGGTACGCTGATAGCCAGTGCCACAATCAACGCGACGAAAGGCCAATTGTCTGTGAAATTCAGAAAAATACGCAGTTGGTTTACCGACAGTAGCGCAATCAGCAGCAGGCTGTAACCAGCAATCATGGCCACCTTCTCGAGGCCAAGCAATATCTGGTTACGTTCGGTCACGTCGGGTGTATTCACGGTGACGTGAATTGTTACGTACGTTAAAATAGTCAAAAAGATTGCGGCTTGTGTAAAGAGCGATGTCAAAGTCTGGACTTCGCCAAAGTCGGCTGGTGACATTAAGCGCCCGAGTATCGGATAAAAAAGATAGTTAAGGGCAGCCACCCCTAGCGAACCGGCCATAAAGATGGCATTATGGCGCAAAAATGGGCTTGTTTTTATGAGCACCGAGGCGCGGCTTGCCCACTGGTTGATACGTTGAGGCATCTATCTATCATACCTGACTTATGGTTTTGGGTCATCCCGAAGCGGTCCCGAGACCCTATTGAAAAGACTTGATCCGTAATGATCTATCCGCGACGGCCAACCAGAGCACCAGGAATACCCCTTTCTCCTAACTGTACTGACTAAACGATATGTAGTATGATTAGTATGATTGGTATGAACACTGACATAAAAATATAAACGTGGCACTTTTGCTGGAACTGTGGCCGTCGCGCCCAGGACACTTCAGGCTGATAAGGATGAAAAAATAACTGTGAAATATTTAGTTGAATATTTTAAACCGTACTTGCTGGCTATGGGTGGTTTGATAATTTTAGTATGGGGTCAGGCCTATGTTAACCTGACGCTACCAGATTACACAGCCAGAATTGTCAATCAAGGTATTGTCGCCAAAGATATAGCTGCAGTCTGGAGTAACGGTCTGCAAATGTTACTTTTGGCGCTTTTTGGTGGAGTTTGTACGATTGCCATCGGTTTTGTGGCCTCCAAGATCGCAACTGGTTATGTGCGCCGATTGAGAGAGGCTATTTTTATAAAAGTTGAGCAGTTTTCTTTGAGTGAATTTAATACTTTTTCGTCTTCGTCGCTGGTAACGCGCGCAACAAACGACATGCAGCAGATTCAAAACGTATTGTCGATGGTTCTGAGGATGGCGTTCTTGGCCCCTTTTATGGGCATTGGTTCAATCATTAAAGCACACCAACTTGCACCGACGATGTCCTGGATTGTATTGGCGGCAATTGGTGTGCTGGTTTCACTGATTATCTTGTTATTTATTGTTGCTATCCCTAAGTTTACACTGATTCAAAAACTGGTCGACAAACTTAGTTTGCAGGCCCGTGAGATGCTGACAGGCGTCAGGGTAATTCGTGCTTACAATAACGACGACAGACAGCAGGACAAATTTGACCGAACGAACTTGGAGTCAACTCGTTTGAACATTTTCGTAAATCGCGTCATGGCGCTTATGCAGCCGGTGATGACTCTGGTCATGGGCTTGGCATCGGTCGCTGTGGTGTGGGTTGGTTCGTATGTCGTGAGCGCCGGCAACCTAGAGGTTGGTAACTTACTCGCCTTGATACAGTACGTTTCGCAAACTATTATGGCCTTTCTGATGATTTCAATTATATTCATCATGGTACCGCGGGCGGCGGTATCCGGTCGTCGAGTTAATGAAGTACTGGCCGTCGAACCCATGATTAGCGACCCGTTATCGCCCACTCATCTGCCAAAGGTACCTCGTGGTGTGGTTGAGTTTCATGATGTTGACTTCGGTTACGAAGGCTCAGAGCAGCCAGTGTTGTCGAACGTTTCGTTTATTGCTGAACCTGGTCAAACAACAGCAATCATTGGGGGCACGGGCAGTGGCAAATCGACGATGTTGAGCCTGATTCCCCGACTGTATGACGTCTCCAGTGGTTCGGTGACAGTTGACGGGGTTGATATTAGACAGTTATCGCAAGAAGAGCTGCGTAGTCATATTGGTTACGTACCCCAGAAAGCCTCATTGTTTTCGGGTACGGTCAGAAGCAATATCGCCTACGGTAGGCCTCATGCCAGCGAGGTGGAGCTTAACCAGGCGGCTGATACCGCCCAAGCGCGCGAATTTATTACGAGCTTGCCAAAGAGTTTGGATAACCCGATTGCTCAGGCTGGCAATAACGTATCTGGCGGCCAGAAACAGCGTCTATCGATTGCCCGGGCCCTTGCTAAAAAGCCGAAAATATATTTGTTTGACGATAGTTTTTCGGCTCTTGATTTTAAAACCGATGCCGCGCTACGCCAGGCGCTTAAAACAGAGATCGCAAGCGCGACGTTTATTGTTGTGGCTCAGCGAATCAGTACGATTATGCAAGCCGAAAAAATCATCGTGCTTGATAAAGGTCGGATTGTCGGTATGGGTACCCACCGGGAGCTACTTCGTACTTCAGTAGTTTATCGCGAAATCGCCGAATCGCAGTTGTCGGCTAGCGAACTGGCGAGGAAACAATAACCATGGAAAAGAAACAACCACAAGTCGGATTCAGAGGATTTAGAGGTGGCCATCCCGGAATGGGCGGCGGGCCGACCGAAAAAGCCAAACACTTTAAGCGGACACTGGTTCAGATGTTTGGTTACCTACGTCCTTATTGGTGGCACCTCGCTTTTGTTGCCCTCTGTGCAATTGTTAGCACGATATTTGCGATTGCCAGCCCGAAAATTCTTGGCAAGATGACCGACGAAATTATCAAGGGCACAGTTGGTGGCGTCGGTATAAATTTTAATACAATTACAACGATTGGCCTGTGGCTAATTGGATTATATGTAGTGAGTGCGGTATTTAGCTATATTCAGAGCTGGGTCATGACGACGATTTCACAACGAATTACCTACGCCTTTCGTCGCGATATTTCGGAAAAAATTGCCCGATTGCCTTTGTACTACTTTGATCGACACGAAAATGGCGATATTGTTAGCCGTGTGACTAATGACGTCGAGACTATTAGCCAAAATCTCAATCAAGGCATGACCCAGATTGTCACATCAGTAATTATGATTGTCGGTATTTTGGTTATGATGCTCACTATTAGTTGGCCGATGACGCTGATCGCCATGTTAGTTTTACCGTCAAGCCTAATGCTTATCAGCCTGATTATTAGGCGATCGCAGCGTTATTATGGCAAGCAGCAGGCAGCTCTTGGTGAAATCGATGGTCACATTGACGAAATGTTCTCGAATCATGCTGTCGTCAGAGCTTTTAACGGTGAGTCGCGTTCGATCAAGAAGTTTAGTGTTATCAACGAAAAGCTTTATCAAAGTGGATGGAAGTCGCAGTTTTTGTCGGGCCTGATGATGCCGATAATGCAGTTTATTAGCAACATTGGCTACGTTGCCGTGGCAGTGGTCGGTGGCTGGCTGGCGGTTAATGGCCGCATCAGTATTGGTGATATTCAGGCGTTTATCCAATATATGAATCAGTTTACGCAACCGATTTCGCAGACTGCAAATATCGCTAACGTCCTACAAGCGACGGCCGCTGCAGCCGAACGTATTTTTGAATTTTTGGCCGAAGACGAAGAAGAGCTAGAAATGGATAGCGTCGCCTCCCCTGTCTCCGTCAAAGGAGAGGTTAAATTTAGCGACGTTAGCTTTGGCTATAGTCCCGATCAATCTATCATTAAGCATTTTACGGCACACATCAAATCCAAACAAAGTGTGGCGATTGTGGGGCCAACCGGCGCCGGAAAGACGACGATTGTTAATTTATTGATGCGCTTTTATGATATTAAGAGCGGTTCAATTAGTATCGACGGTATTGATATTGGCGAGATGAAACGCCATGATGTTCGTCGGCTATTTGGCATGGTACTTCAAGATACTTGGCTGTTCCAAGGTTCAATTGCCGAGAACATCGCCTACGGCAAACCGAACGCTTCGCACGATGAGATTGTAGCCGCTGCTGCAGCCGCCCATGTCGATCATTTTATTAATACCTTGACCGATGGGTATGACACGATTATTAGCGAAACTGCTGACAGTATTTCGGCCGGTGAGAAGCAACTTTTGACCATTGCGCGAGCTATACTTGCCGACGCTCCGATGCTTATTCTCGATGAAGCGACCAGTTCGGTCGATACCCGAACCGAGGCGCTAATCCAGTCAGCTATGGATAAGCTTAGTCATGGACGGACTAGTTTTGTGATTGCTCACCGCCTGTCGACGATCAGGAACGCTGACGTAATCCTGGTGATGAGAGATGGTAACATTATAGAGCAAGGCAATCACGCCGAACTCTTACTGCGAAAGGGCTACTATGCCGATTTGTACGATAGTCAATTTAGCCAGATTAAACCAAGTCTTTAGACAACCGTGATAGTGCCCCTATTAATACCCATAGCACAGGTAATTTTATAGGTTCCAGGAGCGTTAGTCCTAAAGCTGAGAACTTGTTTTTTGCCTTTTTCGAGCAGTAGCGGCGTTTCGAAAAGGCCTGGAATCATAATGGTACTCATACAGCCCTGGCCGTCGTCTTGGGAGTCGACCACAAGTTTGTACGATGTTTGCGACTTGAGCGTAAAGCTAGCCGGAACGATATCTTTTGCAAGGGTATACGTCGTTTCGAGGGTTTGCCCAGGAGCACTCGTAGCAGATGTATCGCTCGCGCGTGCAAACGATGGTATCTGAAAGCCCGACAGATTGTAGCCGCTACTGATATTAAGCAGAGCCATAGTCATGACCGCCACGCCAGCAATTTTAAAGAAGCGACCTGATGCCTTACTTTTTACGAGTGATGTCAAGCTGCCAATACCTAATAAGCCTGGTGCTGTTCCGATGGCGAAAACGCCCATGACAATCGCGCCCGTCACGAAGCTACCGGTACTGATAGCGTAGAGTTGCATGACTTGTGTAAATCCGCACGGCAGGAAGAAACTAATAGCCCCAAGGGCAACGGCGCTTTTATGGTTATATTCTTTTTCGGTATGTTTCTTGAGACCTAAGAATTTGGCGATGGCCGGAGGCAACGTCAAGCCACCGCTACTGACCCGCGGCATAATACTGGTCAGTTGTAACCCGAGGCCAAACATAACAACGCCTACGATGATCATCAAAATACCGAGCGGTGCACCCTGGAGCTGGATAGAGGCACCCAGGACGCCAATCAGACCGCCAAGTATAAAAAAGGAAATAATACGACTCAAGTTGAAAAATATGTGTGGGCGGAACTTTTGCATCGCCGTGGCGTTGGGATGTTTTTTAGCATGGCGAGCCGACAGGCTAAGGACGAGTCCCCCGACCAGCGCCATACAAGTCGAAAGTCCAGCTGCCAGACCGGTCAGTAGCGCGACCCCGATACCGCCGCTCGTGATACTACCCGTCGAGATAATTTTATTAACGCCCAGCACATTGTAAAGTAAGGCCAGGATGGCAATGACCAGGATACCGATACACAGGTCTCTATAGTCCGTTGGGTTATGGCTCAGCCACGGCTGTTTGGTGTCACCGATGGTGTATCCGGCGGCTTGTACGGCCTTGTGTAGGTCGGCTTGGTTTGGCGGTGAAATAACCTCAAGAGTGGCGGATTTAGTCTTCAGACTCACCGAGGCGCTGGTGACGCGAGCCACTTTTTCAAGATGTTGCCCCAGGGTAATTTCGCATGATCGGCAGTGCATACCTTCGATTGGGATGGTTATTTTCATACTTTCACGTCTCCTATGGTCTGCGCTACCGGGCTACTATTGAAGGGAATGGTTGTTCGACACATTTCCCTACAAGCGTATCAGTATCATAATATATATGCAAGTATTTGAATATCTGCATATGAATGCTACTATTAACGTATGTATCAGAAGTTATTATCGTTTCAGGAAGAGGTTTTTAAAGTCCTCGCTAATCAAAAAAGGCTCGAGATTATTCAATTGTTGAGTGGTCGCGAGCTATCAGTCTCGCAGATGGTTGAGATGCTGGGCCTCCCCCAAGCAAACCTGTCGCAACACCTGGCGCTGCTTCGACAAGCCAAAGTGGTGACGTCACGCCGTGATGGCCAGGCGATCTATTATCAGTTGAGTGATCGGCGCATGTCGGACGCTCTTGATATGATAAAGAATGTGTTGATCGATCGTCGCGATATAACGAGCGAAGAAGATGAAGTACTTTCGAGCGACGAAGGTCCCTACCCGATTGTTAAGGATGTCGTCTGCGGTATGCGGATTAGTCAGTCCCGAGCTGGCGATCACGCCAGGTACCAAGACAAAAATTACTACTTTTGCGCGTCTGGCTGTAAAAATAAATTTGCTCTGGAGCCAACAAAATATATAAAAAAGGATGTTATTCATGGATAAATCAATCGTATTAATTAGCGCGCTGGTATTAATCGGACTGATCATCTGGTGGTTTTTCGGAAAGCGTCAGACTGAGTCGGTGGTGGCCACTCGTCAGGGCGACAAACAAGTTATCGAAGTCACGGTTGACGGCGGGTATAAGCCTAGCGTCATCGAGCTAGCGCGTAACATCCCGACCGAAATTACTTTTCTGAGAAAAGATGCTTCGGCGTGTTTTGAGGAGGTTGTCTTACCCGATTTTGGCGTCCGTACTCACCTACCGGTCAATCAGCCCTACGTAGTTGTTGTTAATCCAAAAGAGGTCGGCGAGTACAAATACGCCTGCGGCATGAATATGTTCTTTGGGAAAGTAATTGTCAAATGAGCATCAGAAATCGTTTGCTGATTAGTTTTCTGCTGTCCATTCCCCTACTGATCGAAATGCTTGGCGTCATGCTACCCGGCGGCATGATGGCGACGGTAGTCCTCACTTCGGGAGTGATGATTATCGGGGGTGGCCCATTTTTTATCAGCGCTTTCAAATCGTTCAAAAATCATTCGTCCAATATGGACACGCTTGTCGCGCTGGGAACAGGAACGGCGTATCTCTATAGTCTCTATGCCGCCGCAGCCGGCCTGCATGTGTATTTTGAAATTGCCGCCCTGCTTATCGTGTTGATTTTGCTCGGACAATGGTTTGAAGAACTGACTAAAAGCCGCGCTTCTAATGCTATCGAAAAGCTTCTCGGACTTCAGGCCAAAGAAGCAACCGTTATGCGTGGCGGCAAGGCCGTTAAAGTATCGCTCGACGAAGTAGTAGTCGGCGATATCGTACTGGTTAAGCCGGGTGAAAAAATTGCGGTAGATGGTGAAATCACCGAGGGTAGCTCGACTATCGATGAGTCAATGGTCACCGGAGAGAGTATGCCAGTGGTCAAGCAGACTGGCGATAATGTTATCGGTGCCACGATTAATAAACAAGGTAGTTTTTTGTTTCGGGCGACTAAAGTCGGTAGCGACACACTGTTGGCGCAAATCGTTGAATTAGTCAGCAAAGCCCAAGCCAGCCGGGCACCAATTCAAAAGATCGTCGATCAAGTGTCGAATGTGTTTGTGCCGACCGTTCTGATTATTGCCCTCCTCACTTTTACGGTTTGGTATGTATTTTTGGGTGCAGCTTTTATTGACGCTCTCCTTTTTGCTGTCTCAGTGATTATTATCGCCTGCCCCTGCGCGCTTGGTATCGCCACCCCAACGGCACTGATGGTTGGCACCGGTCGGGGCGCTCGGATGGGGATCTTGATTAAAAGTGGCGAAGTTCTTGAAGCGGCCCGAGATATTAAGACAGTCGTACTCGATAAAACCGGTACGATTACCGAAGGCAAGCCAGTCGTCACCGACATTATTGGCGACGAAAAAAATGTATTGTTGGTTGCGGCCGCGTTGGAAACAGCATCGGAACACCCGCTGGCCTCGGCAATTTTGGCGGCCGCAAAAAAAAATAAAGTGACCGTGCAAAAAGTAAGTGCTTTTACCGCGATTGCCGGTAAGGGTGTGAGAGCCAAGCTGTCCGGCGAAATGAAGTATGTCGGGAATCGGGCTTTGTTTAAAAACAATAATATTGCTTTAGACGATTTTGAGGTCGAACTTGAGCGGCTCGAAAACGAAGGAAAAACCGTGATAATCGTCGGGAGCAAGACCGAGGTGTATGGTTTGGTCGCAGTTCAGGATCAGCCAAAAGCTACTTCGGCCGAAGCGATTCGTCAATTTCATACCTACGGTATCCGGACCGTGATGATTACAGGAGACAACGAAGGCACAGCCCAAGCCATCGCCCGTCAGGTTGGCGTCGATGAGGTTATCGCCGGCGTCTTGCCGGGCGACAAGGCGGATCATGTCAAGGCGCTCCAGAGCCACGGCAAAGTAGCCTTTGTCGGTGACGGTATCAATGACGCCCCAGCTCTCGCCCAGGCTGACCTCGGCATCGCGATGGGTTCCGGCACTGACGTTGCGATTGAAGCCGGCGGCATCGTTTTGGTCAAAAACGATCTCCAGGACGCCTTTTTAGCGTTACGATTGAGTCAAAAAACATTTGGACGGATTAAGCTCAACTTGTTTTGGGCGTTTGTCTATAATACCGCCGGTATTCCGATTGCGGCTGGCGTTTTTAGCGGCATGGGGCTGGCGCTCAACCCAGCGCTGGCGGGTACGGCGATGGCCTTTAGTTCGGTTTCGGTTGTGCTCAGCTCATTGATGCTGGGTCGGACAAAGTTAAAATAAAGTTAGTCTTGCTCGAGTCTCTCGACCAAAATCGTACACTCGGTCACAAGCGCGGCAATGGCACCAACGGCAGCCAGGACTGGCGCCAGGACGATGCCGACAAGGCCGATTGTCAGCGGTATCTCGATGATCGTTTTGTTGTCTTTGTTTTTTATAATCATACGCCGAACGTTGCCTTCGGCGATGAGCTGCTTTACTTTGGCGAGTAAGTCATCGCCCTTGATACTGAATTCTTCATACGTTTTTTTATCTACCATATATTAATAATATACCTAAAATAGCGCGCTATCAAACTGGTATACTTGATTTATGAAGTTGCTTCACCCAGATATTCCGACGGATCTCTCCGATGTTGAAGACGTCACTCCCCTGCTTTATACCGACGATAAGCTGCGCGGTTTGCATATCGAGAATGCAGCTATTGTAAATCTCAGGCTCAAAGCGATGGCTATAGAAGAGTCGCTGATTCAAAAAACTGATTTTTCACAAACCCACATTGAAAAGTTTGAAACCAAGGATAGTCGGTTCAAAGATTGCGATATGACCGCGACCTCGTTCGCTAACTCAAGTTGGCACGTTGTCGAGGTAATCGGCACGCGCTGTAGCGGTATTCAACTGCAGACAAGCAAACTGAAGAACGTACTATTCAAAGGCTGTAAACTGGAACTGGTCAACTTTCGATTTTCGACACTCGAAAACGTCATTTTTGAGGACTGCATGATTAACGATCTTGATTTTTATAACGCGACCTTAAAAAATGTCACTTTCAGTGGTTCGAGTATCGAAGATATTAGTTTTGCGGGTGCCCATTTGAAAAACGTTGACTTGTCGGACGCGCAAATTATGAGCGTCAAGAACACGACCGGACTCAAGGGCGCAACGATTAACTACGAGCAACTCATGTTCTTGGCTCCCTATTTCGCCCAAGAAATGGGCCTGATAATTAAAACCTAGTCGATTGTCCGCGTCTGTCGTTGCGACCAGCTTTTGACCACGAATAAAAAATTGCTATTGCTCTTATGCTCAATAAGGCTCACAATGTCAAAATATATGGTACGCCATTGTCCGGAACGCACGCCGTTAAACACCCAATCCGAAGCCGAATCAGGCTTTGTTCCATTGAATCGCTACGTCGTCGACAACGGTTCAACGATAGGTTATTTTGGAGATTCTGTTTCAGATAGCCGAAAATCGCGCGTTGCATTTATTCCTGGTATTGGGAGTGGCGTTGCTTCGGTTAGCGACTTAGCCTCTCGATTCAGCGAACGTGGCCACGAGGTCATTGTGATTGATACGAGATTACGTTTATTAAAACTTGGGCAATTAGCAACGATGAATTACTACGGGGAATTAGTGGCGGATGCCGCTCAAGAGCATTTCGGTGACAATAAAGAGTATGTCCTGGCGGGCTTTTCGTTCGGGGGATTCGTCGCCCAAGAGGTAGCCGTTAAACATCCGGAGCAGGTGGAGTCGCTCGTTTTACTTAATACACTCGCGGCTGGTGTCCTGTTGCACCCCCCGACTGTAACAGAAATGGCGAAAATATTGATGTTTGTCGCTACGTTTTCGGACGAGACGCTCCGTAAGCACGCAGCAAGTGTGTTTGGAGACGATCCTGAGCTGTTGAAATTATACGATATGAATATAGACGTCAGCAGGTTTGCGGGTGTGTTGCAATCGGCTGCAATGGTTAACGAGTTGCTTAAAACTCTGATTGGCCAAGGTCCTCTGGCGAGGCTGAGCGAAATCAATAAGCCAACTTTAATTATCGGTGGTGATAAAGATCGTATCGCGCCATTGCCGAACAGCCTGGAACTACATAAACGAATCAGCAATTCAGAACTAGAAATTATAGAAGGTGGCGGCCACATGGGTCCGGTCACGCTGGTCGATCAATACGAACGTCTGATGATTGGCTTTTTCAAACGTCACAAACCAATACGAGATATTAAAAGTCCTCGCAAGGTCAAAGCTATCAAGGTGCCTCAAGCGGCGCAACAGTAAACTACCTTTTTAGCGTCACGGACTGAGTTATTTGCTACTATACATAATAGATGTATACGAATTTTAAACGCTTAGCCAATAAATTAGTGAGGGACAAAAACAATGAAATCGTGTGGTGGCAGTTCCCTAACCCACCGCTTATGGGATGGTTTGTGTTTTTGGTGCTGGCACAGGTTATTGCCCCGGGCTCTTTACGGACAGGGCTCACTCAGCTAAGTGGTGGTTTATTATTTGTTTGGGCGTATTTAGAGATAACCCAAGGGGTAACCTATTTCAGACGATTGCTTGGCGTCATCGTTTTTTTAGCTGTTCTTGTCGGCTATTTCCGTTAAACAACTTTATATATGACCGTAGCAGCATTTGGTAATAGGCATCGCTTCGTTTACCATCGTACGTTACTAGCTTGGGAAATACTTATTGTGAGCTGATTCGAGCAATAGTATAATAGATAGCATAAACGATTGGAGGAGTTATGAAGCGTGTGAAACTAATTATCCTAAGTTTCGGTGTGCTAATTCTGTGCGTGGTCGCCTTTGCTGGGGTTACGTCCGCTCAAAGTGTCAAAACGGGTGACGTAGTCACGGTGGCAGCTGGCGAAAAAGTGGACAGCCTATTGTTTGCCAGCGGTAGCAATATCGATATTGCTGGAACGGTTAACGGCGACGTTTTTTGCGCTGGCCAAACTGTTACCATTAGCGGGACCGTCCGCGGCGACGTTTTTTGCGCTGGCCAAACTATCAATGTGAGTGGAAAAGTTGAGGGTAGCGTTCGGCTGGCGGGCCAAGCTGTGACACTGGGCGGTACGATTGGCGGTAGTGCCACCGTCGCTTCACAGACGTTATTGCTTGAGAAAAACGGCTTTGTTCAGCGAGATCTTGTCGGTGGGGCTCAAACCGCCACCCTGAACGGTACTGTCAGCCGCGACGTGGCGATTGGCGCGACGAACGTCACTATTAACGGACAGGTTGGCCGGAACGTACAAGGCGAGGTAGAGGCACTGACGGTCGGTTCAACCGGACAGGTTGGTGGCGATGTCAGCTATACTAGCAACACTGGCGCTATTGTGAATCCTGGTGGCACGATCGCCGGTACGGTCACGAGAACTCCCCTGAAACAACAACCAAAGAGTAGTTCGTTTGCGCTATTTGAGCTTACGTTCTTCTCGTTCATCTACATGTTTGTCACGTTACTCATTCTCGCGTTGGCACTCGTCTTGTTCGTCCCAAGTACGCTACATGAGGCAGCTTCGGCAACGCTTCGTTCGCCTGGCCATATCGTCCTCACTGGCCTTGTGGGTGTCATTGTTATCCCAATTCTCATTTTTGGATTGTTAATTTCATTCATTGGGCTTCCGCTTGGTATTTTGGTGCTACTCTTATGGCTTGTCATCCTTATTATAAGCGGACCATTTGCCGGCTATACTCTCGGTCGAGTCATCTTGAAAACCGAGAAAAACCCCTTCTTTATTATGCTCCTGGGGTCCAGTTTGTTGTTGGTCAGCTACTTTATCCCAATCATCGGCTTCCTGACTGCGCTGGCCGCCTACCTGTTTGGGACGGGTATGATTCTAAACACGGCCAGGCACCACATGGCTAGACCCGTCAAAAAAGCATTTTAAACGGACAGCTTGGTCTACCGGAAGTATCCCAAAGCTTGTTATAGTAGACACATGCGACAGAAAAGGACTATGAAACATAAAAAACTGTTCAGGATTATAATTCCTCTTTTGCTGGGAGGTATCGCCGTTTTTGCTTGGTTTACCCTCACGACGTTTCGTACCAAACCGCTGTTTATCAACGACTTTGCTTCGGTCCAACCCGATGTCCAGTACTGCAATAGCAAAAATCCCAGCTTGGCGCTGAATCTCTATTATCCCAAAGGTGATACCAAGACGCCGCTACCGCTGGTGGTTTATATCCATGGTGGCGGGTGGCTACGAGGTGACGAGAGTAACCATCTGTTGGACGTGTACGGTACCAAATTTGTTCAAAAAGGAATCGCGGTCGCGGCAATCGATTATCGGCTTGATGTTAAAGATTCCTTTCCCGATCAAAATAACGATATCGCTTGCGCACTAACCTATCTGACTACCAACGCCACTCGTCTGTCCATCGATACACGAAAAGTTATCTTTTTTGGTGATAGTGCGGGCGGCCAGCTGGCTGCTTTTGCGGCCCTCAATATCCCATTTAATAACTATGACTACGAGGCACCCGTTGGAGTAATAGATTTTTATGGCGTGTCTGATTTTTCGACCATAATCAATGGTCCTCATCCCGACCTCAACGCCAGGCGCTATCTCGGCTCCAAGTATAATACCGTTGCCGACCAAGCGAGTCCTCTGACGTACGTCACAAAACATGCGCCGCGGTTTATTTTCTTTCACGGCACTAAAGATTCGGTTGTACCGATTTCTCAATCGAAAATATTTTATGATCAATTAATAGCTGTCGGGATTGATAGCGAATTTATACCGATTGACGGCGCGCGACACGCTTTTATCGGACCCGAGTTGCCAGCAGCACAGTACAAAAAGATCCAGGATAACCTCGACGCTTTTTTGCGAGAGACAATCAATAGATAGCGCGGACAACCGCCCAGCGATAGTAACACTTATGGGCGTTGATGTGAGGTTTGGCCTAACAACACAGTGCGTCTAGCTAATTGGAGTGACGAAACGGCTATGCGCTTACCTGCCCTGATGGCATGTGCTCGCGTCACGACATCTTCGACACTTTCTCGAACTGCTCTCGAGGCCAGTACATATTTTTCGTTTATATCAGAGGTTTCTCTGCTATCTGGGCCGATACTCTCGGCAAGCACGATTTTCAAGTACAGCTCAATTGCGTCCAATGATTTTTTAGTGATGTGTTGCTGCTCCGTCAGCCCCGTACAGGCAACTCTCGCCAGGCCTTGGGCGATTCTAAAGGCTCTGTTAACGGAAAGCTCGTACGTCGCATCCTTCTCTTCTTCGTGCATATCTTTGTATTATAGCATAAATACAATGCTATTGTCAATATTATGTGACTAAAGGCGAACTATTCAACGTCTATTATTTGGAGCGTTTTTTATCGCGCCAAATCAGCTTGTACAGCTGCAACTTGTCAGGTATTTGGTTGGCGATGGGTATGAATGGGAATGCGATTAACAGGAGGAAGAAACTACCGAATATAGTGGCTGCATCACGGTCACCGTTGGCATCACCAGCCAGTACGGTGTGATTCAATATACCAATCGGCGCTAACCACCAGGCACCTGGCGCCAAACCAGCTTCTTCGTGCAACATTCCGTACTGTTCGGTGGTTAATGTCAGACTTGCGGCTCTATCGGCGAGAACGCCACTGTCTGATAAGAATCGGAGGACATAAGTACCGGACTTATCTGTAATAGACGCCGCGCCGGCAGTCGCCAAAGCTGGTTCGTATAATCCTGCTTGGGCCATGCCGACCAGATGGTTGACGAGTGTGATGGCTGGGTTGTCGGACTTGATTGGGTGTTTACCGTCCCACTGGTCAAAAAATGTCGTCGCTTCTGTAAGCTGCTGTTTTTGCGTATCGGCTGATTCGTGTTGGAAGGTCGTTGCCAGGTCATTGCCGTTGGCTTTGTTAGGATTTGACTGTAGGAGCTGCGCGTAAGGGGCATAGATATAGACCGCACGGGTATCAAAGGTATAGGGAGCGAGGTTATCAACGTAATTGGCGGTGTCAGACGACCCGTCAAACTCTTGGACCAGTGTCGTCGCGAGGAGATTCGGAGCCGTCTCCGCAATTTCCCGGATGGTAACCGGTTTTACGGTTGGCGAGGGCAGAATAATCGCTAATCCTAGGATGACCGCAACTAACATTCCCCCACGGGCAAACAGCAGGACGTGGTTCGCGGGCACTGTTTTGACCACAACGTCTTTGCGATAGGGTTTTGCAATACCCAAGACCTTTACCAAGAGATAATGGGCCATTAAGATGCCAAGGATTAAGAACGGTATGGCGGCGATATGGATGCCATAAATCTGTTGATAATTTAGGGTGTTGATCCAATTACCCAATCCACTTCCGTTATAAAAATCTGCGCCCTGTAGACTACGCCACTGGGATGAAAAATCACCTCGGAGGACAAAGCCAAACTCCGCTTCCAAAAAGACGAACAACAACATCAGGACACCGAGGACCCACGTCAGCTGGCGGGGTCGTTTAAAGGCCGATGTTAAGAAAACGATGAGTAAGTGCATAAGGATAAACAAGACAAAAGCCTGGGTAGCCCACATATGGACGCTGCGGAGGTATTGGCCTGTCGGATCGGTCAGCCACCAGCCCGGACCATGGAGGCTCATAATAATACCACTCACGAGCAGCACCATGAAAGAGGTTGCCGAGAGAAATCCTAGGGAATAAAAGAACTTATTGACATAGGCAGGTGCTTTTTCAATCATGAGAGGCTTGAGTACCTTGGTAACGAGGCGTGTCATATTTTATCCTATTCTGTTAGCGATTATACTTATGGTTTATCATACCATCGCGGTGGCGGCGTCGCAATATAATCCATGGGTTATCTTCGACAATCGCACCTACCCGCTCGAGTTTGCGTGTCGGGCAATCTATTGTACGGACAAAAGGGTGATTTTTGGCTGAATAGTTGTATACTGAAAACACTAACCATAACCATGAACAAGGAAGAACACAATGGCAAAAAAACTAGTAACAAAAAACGTTACCCAGAATCAACTATTTAAGCTACTCGGAGCCTTCGGTTTAGTCTTAACCGTAATCCTACTGGCGGTAGCCGTGGGTGTGTGGGCTGGTAACGACTTTGCTACCAAACAAGTTCGGAGCCAATTGGTTCAAGAAAGAATCTCTTTCCCACCAGCTGGATCTGCTGGCCTGCTTGCAGCTGAGTTCCCTAGCCTTCAGCAATATGGCGGACAACCGGTTGACAATGGCGTCAAGGCCAAGGCCTACGCTGACGAGTACATTTGGGTCCACATGATGAAAACCTCAGGTGGCAAGTCATACGCCGAAGCCAGTACGGACGCTCGGGCTAACCCAACCGACCAGAAACTAGCTGGTATCAAGAACACCCTTTTCCAAGGTGACATGCTGCGCTCAAGCTTATTGACGGCGTATGCCTTCTCTGTATTGGGAACCATCGCTGGTGTCGCCTTTCCTTATATACTGTTAGCCGCAGCCGTAGTATTCTTGCTGTCACTCGCCAGCTTTGCAAAGACACGACGAGCCTAAATGCGGGTAGTGATAGTCGGAGGCGGTTTCGCTGGTGTCCGGGCTGCCTTAAATCTGGCCAATCAAGCAGATTTTGAGGTTGTGCTGGTGTCTAATCAGCCATACTTCGAGTATCACTCCGCTCTCTATCGGTCGGCGACAGGTCGTTCACCTCTCGAGGTGGCCATCTCGCTGACCGATTTCTTTGCGAAGGACAGCAATATCAAGGTAGTTCAAGACGAGATTATCCATCTTGATACTCATAAAAAACTGGTCGCCGGTTTTGATCAAGCGGTCTATCATTATGATGTCTTGATTCTTGCCCTAGGGGGCGTGACACAATATTTTGGCATCAAAGGTCTGCCCGAATTTTCCCACAGTGTCAGTACGTTGAAAGAAGCCCTCGCCCTCAAGGCTATTTTACACGAAGACCTGCTTACCGGACACCATACCGAGCGTAATTATGTTGTCGTTGGTGGTGGTGCCACTGGGGTTGAGCTTTCGGGCGAGCTGGTCAGTTATTTGAAGCATATTCGTCGTCGTCATCATACGAACACGAGGTTTAACGTTGATCTGCTTGAAGGTGCCCCCGCTCTTCTTGCTAGCCTGCCGACGGGTTTTACTGACAAAATCGAACAGAGGATTCGGCGACTTGGCGTCAAAGTGTATCTTAAAACGGCTGTTAAAAGCGAAACGGTTGACGAGATTGAATTGCCAAGAGGTGAAATTAAGTCGCATACCGTGATGTGGACTGCTGGCGTGACCAATAACCCACTGTTTGCCAAGTACCCCGAGGTATTTCAGCTGGGTAAGGGCGGCAAGGTTATCATTAATCAGTACCTTGAGACGCAACCCAGCGTTTATGTGCTGGGGGATAGCGCCGCCACCTTATATAGTGGCATGGCCCAAACGGCTATTTATGACGCAAATTTTGTGACATCCAATCTAAAACGAGTACTAAACCATCAGTCGAGGTCGCCATATCGGCCGAAAAAACCTATCTATGCCATTCCCGCAGGTCCCCGTTGGGCCGCCGTATTATGGGGTCGTGTCAAGGTTTATGGCTATGCTGGCTGGATATTGCGACGACTGGCTGATTTGAGGCTGTATCTTTCCTTTTTGCCCCTGACTAAGGCGCTGGCGGCGTGGCGCGCTGGCTTTGTCATTGAAGAAACGTGTTCTATCTGTAAAAAATAGGTCACATGTTCCAAGCTAGAGCTACACCCAGCTCTATGGCTATTCACGCTCGGAAACCCTATAGTAAAGGCACGCATGAGAGATTTCCTAGTCATATTACGTCGTAATTTTTTCTCACCCATCGTGATTGCGATACTCGTCCTTGCCTCGATACTGCTCATTCTCAACGAGCGTCGCGATGCATGGTTCATATCATTTGTGATTATTGTGAATACTCTTATGGCGATTGTTCAGGAGGTGCGGGCCCAGCGTGCCCTTAAAAAACTCGAATTGATGAGCGCACCTCGGGCCACGCGGGTGCGGACGGACGGGACGATCGAAGATATCATGTATGACGAACTGGTCGTGGGAGACGTCATTCAACTCCAACTTGGGGATGAAGTACCCGCCGATGGTGAAATTATTACTAGCGCTGGCCTCGAGGTGGACGAAAGTATTCTGACGGGAGAATCGGCGTCGGTTGAAAAGTCAAAGTCGTCGATTGTCTATGCGGCGAGTGCGGTCGTGGCCGGAAGTGCGACGATACGCGTGACGGCTGTAGGACTCAACACAAAAGCGGGAACAATGACCGTGACCCTCAAACGATATGTCCCGCAGCTGACGCCGCTCCAGTATGCCATCGGCCAGGCGATTACCTGGCTTACCTACGGCGCGCTCGGCTTGGCGGCACTTATTTTTGTCGTTTATTTTTTTTCGGGTGAGAATGCGGTCAAAATATTTAAAACGATTACATCGGCCGCGGTGACGGTCGTGCCCGAGGGTCTCCTGTTGGCAAGTTCCCTGTTGCTCGCGTTCGGATCGATCAAATTGGCGCAGGCAAAAGTTTTGCCACAGAAGCTAGCGGCCATAGAGGCCATGGCGTTACTCAACGTTCTGTGCGTCGACAAGACAGGAACGCTGACCAGCGACGTGATTTCGTTTGAAAAACTTGAATTGTTCGACACCGGTGCGACGCCTACCGCCGAGCTTGTTGGTATCGTTGCCAAGGAGACAAGTGGTGGCAACACCACCGGGAACGCGGTCAGAGAAGGGCTTGCCGCTCCCGAGCACTACGACATTCTGCAACTACTCGCTTTTTCTTCCGCCCGCAAGATGAGTGGCGTCAAGGTGGTCTATGGTGGCAAAACGTTCAGTGTGCTAATGGGGGCACCAGAGTTTCTTGGCACACTCGCTCCCCTTTCGTCGGTTCAGAAGAAACGCGTTGAACTGTTGGCCCGTGAGGGCAAGCGTGTTCTGTTGGTGGCGCTTTTTGACGATATGGCGGTAGCATTGAAGGATTTACCGGAACGCTCTGGCCACGCGGTCGGACTCGTCATCTTGGCCAACGAACTGCGCCGAGGAGTCGAAAAGACGGTGGCATATCTGCAAAAAAATGGCGTCAGCCTTCGTGTCATTAGCGGTGATAACCCAGATACCGTCCAATACGCCGCCAAAAAGGCTGGCATTATCAATTATCATAAAGTGCTGACAGGTGACGAACTTCAAAAAATCAAAAAAAGTCACTGGGACAAATCAATCGCCGATACGACAATCTTTGCTCGCGTGTTGCCTGAACAAAAAGAACGGCTGATTGCCACCTTTCAAAAACTCGGCTACTTCACCGGTATGGTTGGTGACGGGGTCAACGATGCATTGGCGCTCAAAAAAGCTAATCTTGGCGTGGCGATGTACGCTGGAGCCGCCGCTACTCGACGCGTGGCCGACATTGTTCTATTGAACAATTCATTCAACTCACTGCCGCTCGGAATGCGCCTGGGGAATCGCATTATGCAGGCCATTGAAATTATCGCCACACTCTTTTTCCACAAGATTATTTATGGAGTCGTCCTGTTGCTCTCGACGCTGATTTTAGGTATCGTTTATCCGTTCGAGCCGCGTCATATTACTTTCATGAATATCTTCCTCGTCACCTTGCCGACCCTGATGTGGACAATCTTCACCCCTCTTCCGCGCCACCGCTTGTCTCCTCGCTTCTTCTGGCGCGATACGCTTCTCGCGGTGGCCCCAATCGCTGTTCTATCGGGCGTCGTCGTGACAATAACCTATACGATGCTGCGCATCATCCATCCGACTAACCTGGTGGGTATCTCGACGACGACCGTGATTGTCGCTACGTTCTTTGGCATTTACCTTGTCTTTTTAGTCCCGCGTATGTTCGATGTCAAGAATAACCGCAGTGCCCGGCTGGCTCGGCTACTGTACACCTTAAGTGTGGTCCTTGTTCTTATCCCAAGCTTTGGATTAAGCCTCGTTCGAGACTTCTTCGACTTTACGACCCCTGCTTGGCAAAATACTTGGCCGCTGCTGGCTCTGATTATCGCTACTGCCCTCGTCCAGTGGAAGATTGCCTATTATGCCGGCGTTCGGCTAAAAAAACGAGAGCCCTAGCCCTCAAAAATGGTAATCGAATAAAAAGAGCCACCTGCTACATACAAGTGGCTCTTCGCTTCGCATCATTGTCTACATAATGCGGACGAGTT
>DIZP01000043.1:33797-33938 GCA_002429375.1 bacterium UBA6025
TGTCGCTTAGCTCGGCCTCGATATTCTCGAGCATAGCCAATTTTTCGATGCGTTCGAATCGCTCGTCATGACCGGTCGTTTTATCGAGTTCGCGTAAGTTCTGGCGTGCCCGTTGTAGGTCGTGCTCCAGGTTAGCGATGG
>DIZP01000050.1 GCA_002429375.1 bacterium UBA6025
GCGGCGATGTGTATAAGAGACAGTCCCGGTACAGGCCCGATCGAAAAATTGTTCCATCGATATCAAACACGGCAAACTTTTTGCTCATACTAGCGTACCTCTATGCTGACTGGACAGTGATCTGAACCCAGGATATCTGGGTGAATGTCTGCCTCGATAATCTGGTCGGCTATCGATTGACTGGCCAACCAGTAATCAATCCGCCAACCGACGTTGCGGGCGCGGGCGTTGGCCCAGTGCGTCCACCAGGTATAAGCGTCGGTTCGTTCAGGGTATTTGGCGCGGAAGGTATCCATCAGTCCAGCCGTTTCGAAAGCGTCGAAGCCTTCGCGCTCTTCGTTTGTGAAGCCGTGTTTGCCAACGTTTGCTTTGGGGTTAGCTAGGTCGATGTCGTTATGAGCGACGTTAAAGTCACCACACACCAGCACGGGCTTGGTCTTTTCGAGTTCCTTGAGGTGCTCCAAAAAGGCTGGATCCCATTGTTTGTGGCGCAGCTCAAGTCGCGACAGGTCGCCTTTGGAGTTAGGTGTATAGACAGTGACAACCCAGAATTTCTCGAACTCGGCCGACAAGACTCGTCCTTCTTTGGTGGGATCGCCATAACTATCACCTGCCAGATGGTACTTTTCGGCAATGGCATCGGTGAAGCCATTAACGACACTGCGTGGTTTTATCTTGGTGAAAATTGCCGTGCCGCTGTAGCCGGCTTTGTCGGCGCTATTCCAGTACTCGTGGTAGTCGGGCAAGTCAATTACGGCTTGACCCTCTTTAGCCTTGGTTTCTTGCAGACAGAGAATGTCTGGTTGCTCGCTGGCTATAAACGCCTGAAAAGCGCCCTTGTTGATGACGGCGCGGATACCATTGACGTTCCAGGAGTAAAGCTTCATGTGTTTATTATACCTTTACGTTGCGGGTCCTGCCACCCGGTTTACCCCTAAAAATTTTTATTGATTACACTAAAACAATTTTGGGGTGGCCCCACCGAGTGTCACCCGTGGCGGTTAGCTATTTTTGATGGCGCGCTGTGATTCACGTTCTTGGTCGCGTCGCTTCAGCGTTTCGCGTTTGTCGTAGTTCTTTTTACCCTTACCGAGGGCGATGACGACTTTGACATAACGCCCAGCGGTCAGAAGTTTTAGAGGTACGATACTCATGCCCGATTGTTTACGGGCGGCCAGGTCGTCGATTTGCTTGCGTTTGGCGAGAAGTTTGCGCGGTGAGGTGTCGATACTGCGTGCCCCGACTTTGCCCCGTTCGTTTAATTTGAGGCTAAAACTGGCATTATTGAGCCACAGCTCACCGTTTCGTATCGTCACGAACGACCCTTTAAGTTGGATATGTCCATCGCGGGCTGCCCGGGTTTCAGGTCCGGTGAGTGCAATACCAACCACTAAGTCCTCGTCCAAAGCGTAGTCAAACGAAGCCCGTCGGTTGACGATGGCCTTGGGTTTGGAACTGACTTTCTTCTTTTGTGCCATGATAGAGCTATTGTAACAGATTAGTTGTATTGACAAAAGTGGACTTCATATGGCATAATATGCATCGATACGACGCTCGACCGAGCGCTCGTTTATCCGTTCTTTCATCCTACAAGAAGATTGGGGCCTGTCGTGAGTAGCTTGCTGCTGTCTGAGATTGGCACGATGCTGTCCAGCTGGTCATTCTGGCTGGTCTTCGCGACAGCCAGCTTTACTGCCTACGGTATGTATATCGTCGCCTACTTGTTTGAGTCGCGCCTTCCGGGTCGTGGCCCAAATGATGTACCTGTTTGGTACCAGCAATCCAGGGCGTTTATGCCCGGCGACTTCGGACTGGCTCTATTGGTGGCCGTCGGCGTGTATTATCGCGGCGATGTCACGGTGGGTTGGGCTGAATCGGCTTGGTTTAAGGTGTTGTCGATTGCGGTGGGAATAGTGACGTTTCTGGCGTCACGTAAGTTCCTGTACACTCCGCGCGACTACCCACCCGAAGCTTGGCGTTCGCCGAGCAAGCGATATCACGACATTGTGATGTTCTTTGCCTTTTGCACGGTGGCGGTGTACGTTTGTCTCCCGGCGTATTTCATGACGTCGTGGACCGAAACCGTGCTTTCTAAACTGTTGGGTCTGTTTGGCCTGGCGGTGTGGATTGTCGGCAATGTCTGCGACTTCAAGAACGACGAGGTTCCGAATGCTCGGCAACACCCGAGCGTCTACGAACCAATCTGGCTCAAATGGCGACGTTCATTGGTCGCCAAACAAGGATGAAAGGACATACCGCTTTAGTAAACTGTGCACTTAAAATGCGTAGTTGAACGAGCGGTTCTTCCATATGGAGAGTCTTGCGGATTGTCTTGTATACTGAAGGAATGTATAAACGTATTCTATTGAAATTATCGGGCGAACAACTACAGGGTAAATATGATGGCGGCTTCGATGCCGAACGGGCGCAATGGATTGCCAGCGAAATCAAAAAAGTAACCGACAAAAATATTGAAGTCGTCGTGATGATTGGTGGTGGTAACTACGCCCGGGGAGCACAGCTGGCGCACGGCGGTGTCCAGCGCGTGACGGCCGATAACATCGGTATGTTAGCTACTCTGATGAACGGGTTGGCTCTCGTTGACGTGTTTAATGCCAGCAACCTTCCCTCTCGCATCTTGACGAACATTAAGTCTGATCAAATCGCCGACCAATTTACGCACCGCAGGGCCTTATCCCACCTGGCTAAAGATCGGGTCGTCGTCGTGTCTGGCGGCATCGGTCGACCCTACCTAACGACTGATACCGCCGCGGTCAGTTTGGCGCTCGAACTAGAATGTGACGTGATTCTAAAAGCCACTAAAGTTGATGGCGTGTATGACAGCGACCCGCACGAAAACATCGGCGCTCAGAAGTTTGACCATCTCTCGCTGAAAGACGCGGTTGAACAGCCAGACATACGTGTGATGGATAAAGCGGCTATTGCCCTCGCCTACGATCATAACCAGTCAATTATCGTGTTTGAGTTGTTGCAAGACGGCAATATCGCCCGAGCTGCCCAGGGAGAAAAAGTCGGCACGACGATTTCTTAGCTTGATGCCGTCTGTCAGGTGATAAGTTTTTCGGCGCCACGGAGGAGTATGCTGGCTGATTTGTTCCAATTGAAGTGGTCAATGTGTCTCTTGCCGCTTGAGGCAATTTGTTCTCTTAATTTCAAATTATCGAGCTGTAGTACTTTGTCGGCAAAAGCCACTGGGTTTTCGGCTGGGAAATAAAGCGCCCCCTCCCCCGCAACCTCGTGAAAAATTGCCAGGTCACTGACGACCGCTGGCACACCGAGCTTCAGAGCCTCGGCAAGCGGCAATCCATAGCCTTCGTCGCGGCTGGCGCTGACCATGACGGCATTATCGGCCAGCAGTTGAGCGTATTGTTCGTCCGTAACACCACCGTGAAAAATAATTTTTGCTTTTTTGGGCGCCGCTGTGAGTAGCTCGGCTTTCCGTTTTGCGGTAATGCGGCTGAGTAAATGGAGCGTATAACCTGGCAAAAATTCCATACCCGCTATCAGTGTCTCGACGTTTTTATAACGCATATACGAACCCATATAAATTAGGTTTTTAGGGGTTGTTGCGAGGCTGACTGGTCGACGTAAATACTGGCCCAAATCTTGAGCGGCGTTCGGCACGACGAAAACCTCACGTTTGGTGAGCGAGGCTTTCAATATATCATCTCTGCTGGTCTGGCTGACAGTGGCGATAGCATCGGCGCTGTTTAGCGTTAAGCGCTGAGGTAAATAGCTCGCGTGGTACAGCCGCCAGCCGAGGCCGATGGCTCGGCTCAGTTGGTGCGGCGGTGTGCGGTGGCGATAATAAATCATGTCGTGGAGCGTAAGTATCAACTTGAATTGGCGGCCGAACGACCCCATCGTTTGCATCGGGCTGAACACGACATCGGGATGGTACTTGTTTAAGATAAGCGCTGTCAACGGTTCTTTGGGCGAAGTCGGGACATGGATAAGGATGTAGTGGGAGTTTTTTGGCAATAATTTAATCTGGGCTTTGGTACAAATAAGGAAAGTGACGGGTGTCAGCTCGGCGAGCGCGGCTCCTAGCTCGGCGCTGTAGCGACTAATGCCGTCGTGAAAATCGGTCCTGATGTAGCGGGCGTCAAAAAATAGCTTCATACCTATGGCCAATTTTAGCATGGTATAATAAACGACATATGAAAATCTTGATTGCGTCGGACCTGCATTGGCCGACCATTAACGGCGTCTCGACCTTTACTCGGAACCTAGCCCAAGGTTTGGCTTCTCATGGCCATGAAGTGATTGTGATTGCACCGAGCCAAACGGGCAGACGCTACAAAGAAGTGGATGGTAACTACGCGGTCTACCGCACGGCGGCGGTCCCCTTTCCGTTTTATCAGAATTTTCGTATTTCATTGACTCCACAACGGGAAGTAAAAAAAATTATTCAGGAATTTGATCCAGATGTTATTCATATCCAGATGTTGATGAATATTGGCCAGGCAGTCATGAAATACGGTAATAAATTTGGCATTCCGATCGTCAGCACAAATCATGCCATGCCCGAAAATCTGATGGATAATCTGAGACTGCTCGCCCCTGTGGCCCGTCCGATTAACTATATGCTTAAAGGCTATTATGCTCGGTTTCACTCAAAAGCCGATTTTGTGACGTTGCCGACACAGTCAGCGATTGATATGTTTTATGACAAGGATAAGGTCAATATGCCCATCGCCGCGGTTTCGAACGGGATTGATTTATGCCGATATAAGGCTGGGACGCCCAGCCCGGAACTGCTGGAGCGATTTGCGATTCCGACCGACCGACCGATCATCACCTACATTGGACGGGTCGACGCCGAAAAGCATTTGTTTGTTCTGCTGCGGGCTTTCAAGCGGATTCTGGCTCGTAAAGATGCGCATTTGTTGATTGTCGGCGACGGGACTGATGCCGCCAATCTTAAGGTTTTGACACAAGAATTGGGACTTCTCGGCCACGTTACCTTCACTGGTCGCGTTAACGATGACGACCTAGTAGCGCTCCATCAAGTCGGGACGGTTTATTGCATGCCCTCCCCCGCCGAGTTGCAAAGTATCGCCACGCTCGAAGCGATGGCGAGCGGCCAACCAATCGTGGCGGTAGATGCCGGTGCGCTCAGCGAGTTGTGCCAAGATGGCCTCAATGGATTTTTGTGTCAGAAAGATAACGACGAAGAAATTGCCACCGGACTACTCAAAATTATTTCGAACAAGAAGCTGCGCGCGAGCATGAGTGTCGAGAGTCTTGCCATTGCCAAGACGCATGATTTGCAAGAGACGTTGGCACGATTTGAAGCCATTTATACCGAACTTATTAACGGATAAAATCGTCGATGAGCTTGGCAACTTGATCGGGTGTTTCATAGTGAGTTAAATGTCCCACACCTTTGATAACCTTTAGTGTGGCCCGAGGAAATAACTTGACCAACTCACGCTGTTTGGCGAGTGGCGTAATGTCATCAACGTCGCCCGCGATAAGCAGCGTCGGTACGGCAATAGTCGGTGCGTGTTCGCGGACCGTATGGCTGATTGACGTCTTGAAGGCTTCCGATAACACGGCCGGATTTGCATACGTGCTGAAGTGTTGCAGGTGCTGATTGTGGATGAAGGCGCGCAACTGCTTGTCCTTTGTTTTTGCCATGGTACTGCTCATAACCATCACGATTGGCTTGGTCGATAACCAACTATGGGCAATTTTTGGTGGCAATTTTCGGCCGAGTAAGTAATAAAATATAGCCAGTTTCGTTAAGGCCGCTTTGGGTCCTTCGAGCGCTGGTGCCCCAATCGGATTGACCAGTATCAACTTTGAGATTGTAGCTGGATACTCACCGGCATAGGCGGCGGTGACGATACTGCCGAAAGAGTGACCAAGCAGAACTGGCGGCTCTGGGAGCTTAAGCTCGTCGATGAAGGCGCGTAGCCACTGGGCATAACTATCGAGGCTGTGACCGTGAGTGAGCGGTTCGCTTTCGCCAAAACCAGGTAAGTCGGGCACAATCAGGTGATGGCCTGGCAGCGCTTTGGCAATCAAATCAAGTCCGTGATGTGTGCCACGAAACCCATGAATCATCACGATGGTTGGGAGTGTCGGGTCGTGATACGTCCAGTACGCAATCTTCGTGCCCTGTAGCGGAATAATATTTCGTGAACTCATTATTGAATAAGTATACTCCAAGCCGGGTAGTTACGAACGGCCGTCCCTGGTTACAGATTGAGGTGGCCGCATAAAATACTGGTAAATTCTATCATCGACATTTTTTGTGTATGCCATTGCCATCGTATGGATATCGGTCAGCGAATCCCCGCATTCGGCTCTTTCCAAGCAACAAGTTTGTAGGTGTTGGGCTTCGGCCTCGTACCCCATACCGAAGAGCATCGCAATGACGTTACCTGTTATCAGTTCAACGAAGGGTGCCATTTCGGGCGTCAGGTTTGGTTTCTTATGGCCGTCGGTGTCGGGAAGATAGAATGCATTCATACTCAGCGAATGCCCCGCCAACTTGCGTGACCTTGCGCGCCGCGAACCAAAATTAAGCTCAATAACGTTATTGTTTTTTGTTGCTTCAAACAAAGGCATCGCCTCTATGACTTCCCTGCTACTCATGAACATATTAAACACCCGTAGCATTTTTGGCACAAGACTTTATATTTAATTTTTCTGTTTTCGATGGTGCGGCTGTACTTCCACCTCTATAAATGGTACGATGGTACGAATGATTGCCGATATTACTATTACCGAAAAAAGCTTCGGACCCAAGCTCTTAATGAGTGGGATTCGGTTTAGTATTGACGACGGCGAGAAAGTCGGCGTTATTGGACGCAACGGCGTTGGCAAATCAACCCTCTTTGGCATATTGGCTGGGGCTGATAAAGACTTCGGTGGAGAAATCATTTTCAAACGTGGCACTGTCGTCGTGGCAACGGCGCAAGAACATCATGCTACCGGTGACACGACCGTCTTGCAATACGTTCTGGCGGGACTACCCGAATATAGCGAACTGAGCCATATTATTGAAAGTTATCCCCTGACGATGGGCGATAACATGAAATTGATCAATGAGTATACCCAGGCGCTGATGCGGTTTGACGATAAGGGTTTTTACCAGATCGAAGAGCAGATTGAGCGTGAGCTCGACAACTTCCAGTTGCC
>DIZP01000022.1:0-716 GCA_002429375.1 bacterium UBA6025
CTGAATGTCGGTGAATTCGAAACCCAAATGCTCTCGGGCAAAATCCTGGTACGGCGCAACTAACATTCCGCTCATAAGTTCTCCTGACGAATACGCTTCATAGCCAGTAACATCAGTTTACCGATGTCTTCGTATTCAATCGCCTCGAGGGCATCGTGAAATTTAAACCATTTAATACCGTTCATCCATTCCTCTTTCTGAATTGCGTTCGTGTCACCCATGGCTCGTACCAAATAAATCTGAGTCGTCATCAGCACTAATTTATCAACCCGACGGTAGCGGAAATGAATTTTTCCCAGCCACCCCAACACCTCGGTATCGGTCAAACCAGCCTCTTCGCCAATCTCGCGCTTCGCCGTTTGCTGAGCGGTTTCACCCTCTTCGATGTGGCCCTTCGGAATCGTCCAACGATCCTTGGCATCCTGAATAAGCAAAATCTCGACCGCCCCGTCACTATCCCGACGAAAAACAACCCCACCAGCGGTCGGTTCGCGGACTATTTCCTGAATTGACGGCTTTTTACGGCTAAAATACTCTTTAAATTTATCAAACTGCGGTGGCGTTGCCATTAGAAGTATCCTCCACAAGGGTTCGAAAGGCCGTACCGAGTACGCCGTTAACGAATTTGCTTGAATTATCCGAACCAAACGCTTTGGCAAGTTCAACAGCCTCATTGATAGCCACTTTCGGTGGAACGACATCGGCTTGGTGGAGCA
>DIZP01000022.1:968-1266 GCA_002429375.1 bacterium UBA6025
CCAGGACTCCCTTTACCAAGGCGTCGACAAAAGCTTTGTCATCAATCGCTGCGCTGTACCTTTCCAGGTTGCGCGTCAGAATCTCGTCGATGTCCACCGATGTATCCTCTGATTGAACGCGGAATTCGTATTCGTACAGAGTCTGCAATGCAACGATGCGGCCAAGGTGACGGTTGGATGCCATAGCGTTTTAATTCTTTCTTTGATTTATTGTTTTAAGGTAAGTGCAAATATATTATTTTGCGAGTGCTTTGCCGGTCTCTTTGCGAGTCGTGCGGGCTTTGACAGGTGATTTCGC
>DIZP01000022.1:1574-3130 GCA_002429375.1 bacterium UBA6025
TTTTTTACTCAAGTGTCTATGATTAAACTATTGACAATAGTTAGCATTAGTGTTATCATTACTTACATGAGCAAATTAGTAGAACAAATTGCAGATCAAGGCGACGCAGCAATTGCCCGCTTTTCAGAGAAACACTTACCCCAATCAGATGAAGCAATCGAGAAACGACGTAAGTTCGCTCGGAGGACTATGAGTGGCGTCGCGTTGGCTACTGTAATTGGCGGCGGCTTAGTACTTACCAACGAACTCATCAATACGGCTGATCACCAAGCGCAGCACGTACAAGACGTTAATGATGCCAATCACTACAAACAACTTATAGATCACACGGTTGAATTACCTACCCTCCCCAGCCTCGAAAAATAGTTAACCTATAGTACGATATTCACCAACCGGCCAGGAACATAAATGATCTTGGTCGGTTTTTTGTTGCCTACAAAAGCGACTACGTGTTCGTGAGCCAGCGCGAGGTCAGTAATCGTCGCCTCGTCGGCATCCTTTGCAACCTCAAGTTTGGCCCGTAGTTTGCCGTTGACCTGAACGATGACGGTATTTGTCTCGCTGGTTATCAGGCTATCGTCCCAGGTTGGCCATGGTACGTATTGGACGAGTTCCGTCGTGCCCAATTGATGACTCAACTCCTCGGAAATATGCGGCGCAAACGGAGCAATTAATTGCGTCAGTACCAGCAAGGCTTCGCGCCAGGTCTCGTCCGAGAAGCCATCAACTTTAAGCTTGTAGAGTTCGTTGGTGTATTCCATCAGCGCCGAAATGGCCGTGTTAAAGCTCAAACGGTGAAAATCCTCGGTGACTTTGCGGACCGTTTTGTGCTGAACGCGACGAACAGCCATGTCATTGCCGGTGAACGATTTGTCGGCTTCGAGGTATTGTTGGGTTAAGACCCACACACGGTTCAAGAAACGATAGATGCCGGCGATGCCCCGGGAATCCCAGGCCGCATCCAGTTCGACTGGACCCATAAAGAGTACGTAGGTGCGGAGGGCATCGGCGCCGTAGCCTTGATCGATAATATCGAGCGGATCGATGACATTGCCCTTGCTCTTGCTCATCTTGGTACCGTCTTCGGCGTTGATATAGCCGTGATAGACCAGTTTTTTGACCGGCTCTTTGAAATTTGTCAGTCCCATATCATGAAAAACGTGTGTCCAAAAACGAACGTACAACAGATGGGCGACGGCGTGATCGCCACCGATGTAATAATCGACAGGTGCCCAATAATTGATAGTTTCCGGATCCCAAGCCTGCTGGCTGTTGTGCGGGTCGGCGTAACGTAGCAAATACCAGCTACTGCAAGCGTAGCCGTCCATCGTGTCGGTTTCACGCTGGGCGGGGCCACCACAGGTCGGACAGGTCGTATTGACCCACTCCTCGACTCCGGCCAAGGCTGATTTGCCGTCGCCTTTTGGGGCGTAATCTTTAACATCAGGTAATACGACGGGCAGTTGGTCTTCGGGCACAGCCACGGCGCCGTGTTCGGGACAATGAATAATTGGAATTGGCGCACCCCAGTAGCGTTGACGGCTAATCAACCAGTC
>DIZP01000022.1:3403-6178 GCA_002429375.1 bacterium UBA6025
GGCCTTCACCGTGATAAATCTTAGACTCGCTCGTGTCAGTGTCGGGCTTCTCGATAACTTCAATAACCGATAAGTTGAATTTTTCAGCAAACGCCAGGTCGCGCTCGTCGTGAGCCGGCACGGCCATGACCGCACCCGTGCCGTAACCGATTAAGACGTAGTCGGCCACCCAGATGGGGACTTTTTCGCCGCTGGCTGGATTAATGACATAGCTACCCGTAAAAACACCGGTTTTTTCGCGCGTATCGTTCATACGCTCGATTTCTGATTGTTTGACGGCCGATTTGATGTATTCATCAATCCGTTCCTTATGCTCACTCGTGGCGAGCTGACTGGCCAACGCGTGTTCAGGGGCCAACACGACAAAGGTCGCCCCAAACAAGGTGTCGGGCCGCGTCGAGAAGACAGTAATCGCCTCATCACGACTCTCAAGCTTGAATTCGATCTCGGCCCCTTGGGACTTACCAATCCAGTTGGTCTGGGCGGTTTTAATTTTCTGCGGCCAGTCGAGACTTGGTATTTCGTCGAGCAGGGCGTCGGCGTAATTGGTAATTTTAAAGAACCATTGTTTCATCGACTTCTTTTCGACGATGCTGCCACAGCGCCAACAACGGCCGCCTTCGACTTGTTCGTTGGCAAGCACGGTCTTGTCAACCGGACACCACCACTGCAAACTCTCTTTTTGATAGGCCAAGTCGCGTTCGAATAATTTCGTAAACACCCACTGCGTCCATTTGTAATACTCGGGGTCGCTAGTACTCAGCTCACGCGACCAATCGAAACTGACCCCCATGCGCTTGAATTGCTGTTTGAAGTTGGCGATGTTCTCGGCCGTCACGACGGCTGGAGCGGTACCAGTTTTGATGGCGTAATTCTCGGCTGGCAGCCCAAAGGTGTCCCATCCCATCGGGTTGAGGACATTTTTGCCATGTTGGCGATGAAAGCGCGCGATCGCATCGACAATTGTGTAGCTAAAGGCATGTCCCGTGTGCATACCAGCCCCACTGGGATAGGGAAACATCCCGGCAACATAGAGTTTTTGTTTGCTGGCATCGACCACGACTTCGTTAACGTGCTGGTCTTCCCAGACGGATTGCCACTTGGTTTCAATTTCGGATGGATTATAACGTTTCATAGTTACCTCCCATTGTAACATGGAGAAACGATTGCGCTACAGAGGTAATCTGTAACTTACGCGCAGGTTCCAGCCGTTGCCTGTTTAACGGTTTTTGTGGCGCCATCATAATAACTAATAGTGCCGCCTTTATTGACACCGCAGACGACGTAGCTCAGGGCAGTTGGATCACCGGCACCTGGCGTAACTGCACTAATCTTCGTTTGAATACTTAATGGTAGCGTTGGCTTCAATTGAACAAGCGTTGGATACGAACCATAGTGATCAGCAGCGTAAGCTTCGGTGTACTTCTGCACGGCCGACACATCACTATTCGTCTCTGCCGTCGACACATCGGTAAATAAAGCGCTACTGGTGGTGAAATCCTGTAACAATGCTTCAATATCGGTCTTTAGCTGAGTCAGCGTGATTGACGACGTAGGGGTTACAATCTGCACCGATTGGTTATAGGTTGGCGAAATCGTGCCTGAAGTCGTCGAGCCATCACTAGCGTCGTTAAAAGTCAGCTTGGTAATTTGATGCGACCAGCTGTTCACCCATAGCTCAACCGTGCCACTGCTCGTACTTGTCGTACTGGTGTCGATGCTACTGGTATCAATAGTAAAACTACTGTCACACGCGTGAAGAGCCGTGTATATCTTTGTCGTCTTGAGGCCTTCAGCAAATGCCTTTAGCGCCGTTGAGTCGCCTTTAATAGCATATCCGAGGCTGCCGTCTTTTTCGCCGAGTTTTTTGTCAATTTTGATAAACGGATTCTTTTTATAGACATTAGTAACTTCGGCAATAGCAGGCTTGTCATCTTTGAACTTCTTGATCGTATCGTTAAGGCATGTTTTTGCCGTCGCCGTGGTATCACTAAACTCTTTTAAGTCAGCACTTGAAACTTTGATCCACGTGCCGTCAATTTTGGCGACAAGTTTATCAATAGTTGCAGATTGCGAGGCGTCGATATACGAGCCAAGCTGACTCTTATACTCGGCGACAATACCGGCGAGCTTCTCAACTTTGAAATACAAATCACCCGAAGCATCAACCAGCGCACTCCCGTTCACCGCATAGTCCTTGCCGGCAATCGTAACGGTTACTTTGGCATCAAAACTACCAGTCGTCGCATCGGCCTGTTTAGTCGTGAGGTCGATAACCGTCTTGACGTTATCACTTTCAACTTTAACTGTACCTGTGTACACCGAAGTTTTTGCCGTCGCCGCATTAATCAGCGCATCGGTCACGACTTTTTCGGGATTCTGATACCACAGGTTGTAGGCAAGCACTCCGCCACCGCCCAAAAGCGCAAAAAACACCACTAGAATGATTCCGATAATCAGCGGCTTTTTACTTTTTTTCGTAACAGGCGCGACCACAAAGCTCACTGGAGTATCGATAGGAAAAAGCGTCGGAGATACGGGCACTTCGGGCGTCGACGCGACGGAAGCGACATCTGGCTGCGTAGAGGATTCGTTTTCACCCCAGGCTGGAGTAATAACCTCCGGCTGTTGGTCGACAGTCCGAGGTTCTTCGTATGCGAAATAGCTATCGCTAGATACGACAGAGGGAGCCTCGACAGGTTCTACTGGTGATGGATCCATCGGTGCAGAAGAAGTGACAAAAGGCTGTGTGGACGGTTCGGTCTCGCCCCACTG
>DIZP01000021.1:0-1044 GCA_002429375.1 bacterium UBA6025
TTAGTGCCGGGGCGGTACTTGGTGTCGCCTTGTTCGACTTACTGCCCGAATCAATCGAATTAACCAAAGACGTCTATAGTGTGCAGACAGTAACGATATTAATTGCCATCGGCTTTTCGGTTTATATGCTGCTCGATCGGCTTTTTTCGGTGCACGGACATCAACATGTTGACGGAAGCGAGGATCATTCCAATAAGGGCAAGCTAGGCGCCTCGGCCTTAGTCTTCCATAGTTTTTTGGATGGTTTTGCCATTGGGTTAGCTTTTAAGATATCGCCGTCGATTGGCTGGGTCGTCGCGCTAGCTGTCTTGTCCCACGACTTTTCTGACGGCATCAACACTGTCAACATGATTATCAAGAATAAGGGCGGACGAAACGCTGCCTTAAAATGGCTGTCAGCCGATGCTTTGGCTCCAGCGCTTGGAGTTGTGGCGGCGTTCTATTTGACTGTTTCAGGACCAGTCCTTGGTTTGATTCTGTCTGTATTTGTCGGTTTCTTTTTATATATCAGCGCTAGCGACCTGGTGCCCGAGAGTCACCATCGCCATCCTGCTATATGGACGTCAGTCTCGACAATCATTGGGATGGCGGTGATTTATCTCGCCGTCTCGCTCGCAAGGTAAAAGAAGACAACAAAAAAAGATCTCGCCGTTTTAAGGACGAGATCTTTTTTGTAGGTAGGGTAGTAAACTACCAGCTACGCTGACGGAATGCACCGCCACCGTTGCTTGAGCCACCGCGGTCGTTGCCGCCGCCGTTGCTTCCACCGAAGTCACGACGAGGTCGGTCTTCTTTTGGACGTGCTAGACCAACGCTGATTGCGCGGCCATCAAGGTCTTTGCCATCAAGCTGATCAACAGCTTTTTGGTTGTCTGCTTCGTTTTTGAATTCAACAAAGCCGAAGCCCTTTGAACGGCCGCTGTCGCGGTCAGTGATTACTCGTGCGCTTTCAACTTCACCGATTTGCTCAAAGTGAGCTTTAAGCGTGTCGTCAGTAGTAGCGTATGCTAAGCTACCGATGAATAAATTTTGCTGTGCCATAAT
>DIZP01000021.1:1302-1734 GCA_002429375.1 bacterium UBA6025
ACCTGATAGAGGTAAGCGCCCGCCTTTTGCCTTAATACGCGTGTGCTTCTGAACGCTATTATTTAAGCATACTTTGAGTGGAAATACCAGCACAAGCAACATAATGTGTTTAAAAATGCTTGTGTTATGACAGAAAATGCGTGATAATACTATCAGGCTGGTGCGTAAAGGGGTAACCTTTGCGCGATAAAACAAACAAATTCACACAAAAACGTGCCCCGGGTGGGCGCGCAACAGCTAAAAAGTTCGTTCCTAGTCATAGGAGCGAACTTTTGCTATACTTCCTGGGCGTACGGGGCTATAGCTCAGTTGATTAGAGTGCTTCCATGGCATGGAAGAAGTCGAGGGTTTGAGTCCCTCTAGCTCCACCAAAATAGTAATGTTTTTATCTGTTATACTAAATAGCATAAGCGTATGACCAATAAATTATCC
>DIZP01000021.1:1741-3280 GCA_002429375.1 bacterium UBA6025
ACGCTATTATTTAAGCATACTTTTAGTGTAAATACCAGCACAAGCAACATGATATGTTTAAAAATGCTTGTGTTATAGCAGAAAATGCGTGATAATACTATCAGGGCTGGTGCGTAAAGGGGTAACCTTNNGCGTATGACCAATAAATTATCCGATCAATTTAAAACCCATATCCAAAAAAAGATGGAACGCTTCGTCGTGCAGTATTTTAAAGCTCACCCCGAGGTGAAGCTGGTCGTTGTCGCGGGGAGTGTCGGCAAGACCAGTACCAAGCTGGCAATCGCGACGGTACTGTCGCAGCGGCTTCGCGTTCGCATGCACGAGGGCAACCATAATGCGTCACTTAGCGCACCTTTGGCGATTCTTGGCATTGATTATCCTGGTAATATCAAGAGCTTGGGGGCGTGGTTATCGGTCTTCCGAGCAGCTAAGGCTCGCATCACCCAACCAGCCGACGTTGATGTCATTATTCAAGAGCTAGGCACCGATAGGATTGGTGAAATCCCGTATTTTGGGACCTATTTACGACCTGACATCGGCATCATCACAGCCGTTTCTCCTGAACATATGGAATTTTTTCGCACGATTGAGGCCGTTGCCCAGGAAGAACTGGCGGCGGCTAATTTCAGTGTCCGAGCATTGATTAATCGCGACGATATTGATGGTAGCTACGCCAAATATCTCACTAACGCCAACGTCAATACCTACGGAACGAGCGGCGCCGCCGAATATCGCTTTATTGACGAAGATTTTTCACTTGAAACCGGTCACAGGGGAAAATTGGTCGTGTCGGAATGGCAAGACCCAGTCGATACCCATATCAAGGCATTGGGTGAACATAGTTTGCGGCCGGCTATCGCTGCCGCTGCTGTGGCAGTCAAGCTTGGGTTGAACGCGACGGAGATAGCCGCGGGGCTCGCTAAGGTTCACGCGGCTCCAGGTCGGATGAATGTCCTGCGGGGTATTAACGGCGCAATTGTCATTGATGACACTTACAACTCCAGCCCACTGGCTGGTGCCTGTGCCCTTCGAGCTCTCTATACGCTGTCTGTTCCACAGCGGATTGCGGTCCTTGGCAGTATGAACGAATTGGGTGATAGTTCGGCCGTCGAGCACCAAGCTCTGGGCATGCTCTGCGACCCGAGCCAGTTGGCCTGGGTCGTGACGGTCGGCGATGAGGCGGAAAAATATCTGGCTCCAGCTGCCCGAGCCCAAGGCTGTCAGGTAAAAATATGCAAAACTGCGCTGGAAGCCGGTGGCTTCGTTCACGGCGTCCTCGAACCTGGTGCCGCGGTCCTGTTCAAAGGTTCTCAAGGCGGAATATTTCTCGAAGAAGCCGTCAAGGTTGTCCTTCATTCGACCGATGACGAACAGCATCTGGTACGTCAATCATCCGCCTGGTTGGAACAAAAAAACGCTTTCTTCTCTAAATTTTCTTAGTGCATGTTGCCATCCGTGTTTGATATTCTTATTGTTTGTCTCATAGTGCACATGCTAAGCTGAAAACAAGATTTTTACGTATCTATATAAGGAGATGCC
>DIZP01000037.1:0-5744 GCA_002429375.1 bacterium UBA6025
CTGAAGCGTGATTTGGCGATCAACAAGGCGGTTGCCCCGCTCAACAGTATCGCCCGAAGCAACACGTCCGATTTCCGTGACGGTTTTGTCAAGATTATCACTGACAAAAAGGGTATTGTGTTGGGCGCAACGATTGTCGCCCCGCATGCCGCCGAAATGATTCACGAGCTGGCTCTGGCTATCAAGTACGGCCTCACGGCCGACGACATTGCCCAAACACCCCACGCTTTTTTGAGCTGGAGCGAAGCGATTCGAGTGGCAGCGGGTAAGTTAAGCTAATTAGTGATTTTTCGATAGGTCGTAACGGTAGGACTATACGTTAAATTGGTCGCTGGGCACGTGCCAGTTGCCACGTTCGTCTCGGCTTCTAATTGATAGGTGATGAGGTATTGTAGCCCACCACCGCAATAGGCGGTTGGTAAGTGACCACCGAAATAAGCATAGTTCGACGAGACAATACCGTTACCACCTTGGGTCGAGATGGGATCCTTCGGAATCTTACCGTATGGCGCCAGCGCGGTCTCAAGAATCGCCCAACTGGCATCGGCGGTTGTCGACCAAGAGTTATTTATCGTCGTACTGCCACTACTGACTGGATACAGACCCTGGTGTTCAGATGCATAGAGTTCCAGGTAGCCGGTGATAATAGCAATGTCGCTTTTACGACGAGCATCCCGACTTTTGGCTTGACTACCCTTATAGGCCACGATGACAATCGTGGCGAGGATAGCAATCACGACAACAACAACTATGACTTCGACGATCGTAAACCCGTGCTGTTGCTTTGCCCACCTTTTTCTCATAATCGTTTATTATAACGCTCATGCCTTCGAATAGATACTTGTTCCAGAATTATCAGCTGTTTCCTCGTTACGGTTGCCTTAACCTCTTGGCTGTTTTTCTGAACTGCTGCCTCATGCCGTCGACGTCCTTTACTAATTCTGCTTCAATTTCTGCAGACGTATTATCGATAAGATTATACTTAAATAACCTGCCTGAAGTATCTATGTAGTCTTCATGAGCTAATTTTGAATTTTCATGTTGGCTGTTTTCGTCGGTTGGAGAATGATAATTATTCATATTATTCCTCTCGTTAATTGCCCTACTTGTACTTTACTCAACAATTATGACGAACCCCCCTCGTTTCAACGATGCGCGTAAATAGTTAGTCCTACCAAAGAGTATAGGGTTCACGTCATGGTCTTGTATGTGCGCATCGTCACATCATTATCGTCTAACGAGCGTATAATTGGAGTATGAGTGCAAGCCCATCAGCTAATTCTACGTCACTAAAAAGCGAGAATGAAAGCATTATTGCTCATTTTAGTGACGGCTTGCTGATGCATTTTGCTAAAGAAGACACCGTTATTAACGGGATCGATAATCCTGAGGGCGTGTACCTAATTAAAGAAGGGTTCATTAAGGCCTACTCAATATCAAAAGCTGGGCACTCTAATCTACTATTGATCCACGAGGCTGGTGAATTCATACCGCTACCTTGGGCTCTCGACGGGGCTCACACAACTGGATTATATTATGAGGCAATGTGCGACGTAACAGTACTCCGCGCCTCTAAGGACAAGTTACGTTCAGCAATGGGCAACAATAGCTGGTTGGCTCAGGAGGTATTGAAACAAGCCGTTAACGTTCTAGCCATGTATACGAATAGAATTCAAACTTTAGAGTATCGATCTGCCCGTGGGCGGATTATTTCTGAACTACTCAACCTCGCCGAAAGATTTGGTAAATCGCAGGGAAAGAAGGTTATTATCGACGCCCCCATTACGCATCAAGATATTGCTGATTCCATAAATATGACGCGCGAAACTGCCAGTCGAGCTTTGGAATTACTTTTCGAAGAGGGATTGGTCACCCAGGAAGAGCGTCTTTTCGCCATCCTTGATTTACCCAGGTTACATGCCGCTCTTAGCTAGTCGTTTTTTCTTGGTTGCGGGTTTGGGTTTTGCACGCGTAGCGTAAGAAAAATCCCCCAGTCTTTTGACTGAGGGAACTTTCTTGGTTGCGGGGGCAGGATTTGGCGGAGCGCAGTGCAGCAAAATTAGCTTGCTCATTTTGCAAACAAGCGGAGGAGTCGAGCCAAAGGCGAGGCGATACCTGCGACTCGCCAGCTCGTCTGGCGATAGTCGCAGGTTTGAACCCTGTATCCGTAGGATTAAGAAAAAATCCTGAACTTTATGTTCAGGATTGTTTCTTGGTTGCGGGGGCAGGATTTGAACCTGCGACCTGATGGTTATGAGCCATCCGAGCTGACCAGACTGCTCCACCCCGCGGCACATCATCCAGATTAACAGATAAGGGCTATTTTTGCAAGACGAGACTAGCCAGAAATGCTTTTACTATTGCCGCCGAATAAGAAGTTTGCCCACTGCCGAAAATTACTAACGGGCAGAGTTGTGGTTGATGTTTGCGCCGTCACTGCCGCATCGGCCGCCTTGACTGCCTGGCTGTTGGCGGGGAGCACTAGAACTCTTTCGCCGGGAAGCACCAGGCCAAGGTCTTCGCGGACGGCCAGTTCTTGGTATTCTCTCGTCTGATAATAGCGCTTTTCTAACTCGAGGCTACTGGTGGCCAGTTGGGCCAGTTGAAGTTCGCGCTTTTTAGTGTCAACTTCTTTTTGTAATGTATAGTTACGCTCCATCACCCCCAGCGAGCCCCACACCCAACTGACCGCGATAATAAAGGCCACCGCAATCACCGCGTTATTAATGGTCAGGTAGGTGTGACGAATCCGATAATATAGACGACGAGTGTTAATTTTTTGCATGATTGTTACTGTCTAGTATAGCCCACACCCGTGCCAATAGGCTATACTATGTCAGAGCGGGGCTGTAGCTCATCGGTTAGAGCAGGCGGCTCATAACCACTTGGTAGATAGTTCAACTCTATCCAGCCCCACCAAAAAAATAACTCATTTTGCAATGAGTTATTTTAATTAGGACTACTTCCTATGCTTCGACTTGGTGGTACCGGCTGTTTCAAATACTTTTGTCAGAAATTTTTCTCTTTTATCTTTGTGTGCCCTACCTGGGCCGAAATCTTTTAGTAAACCGGACTGAATCCAACCGCTGTGGTCAGCCCCTGGCGGTATAGGAACCCCAGAATCACCGCCAGACAGTACACCCAAAGCCTCAAGCGCTTGTCTGCCAAGTGTATTCGCCTTCCCATGCATGTTCCCAATGACCTCACTCGTGCGAGCACCATAGCGTCGACCCATGCCATTATAATCCGACGAAAAAACCGCCCCTTCGGTCTTATTCTTCTGATTAAAGTAATCCATAATTGTCCCTAGTGCTTTTGCTCGCCCGAGAAGACTTAAAGAAGGTCCGGGCTCAATATTTTTTAACGAATCAAGACTGGAAGTATTACTTGCAGCAAGATTATCTGCCACACTCAGTTGGGCTGCATCTTCACTTGTTGTCATCATAAGTAATGCTTCGGGTGACAACTGGTCATCCTCAGAACCAACTTCATCTGGCGTCACTCCAAAATGTCTATATGCGTCATCGTATGAATAACCTCTTCGATCGACGTAATCGTCAAGCTGCTTTTCGGTAAGTCTAAAGTGAGGTTGTTCTGGTAATGAAGGGGACTTTTCGCTCATTACTTTATTATAGCATAAGTAGTAACTACAGTCAATCTATTCCCAGCGGAAAACTCTGAAAGCGATGGCATAGATGACGATCATCCACACGCCTATCAGCCCTATTTGGGGCAGGATGTCGATAAAATGCTTGCCTTCGGTCGCGATGAGGCGGATACCGTCAATAATCGGTGTCAGGGGCAGGAAAGCGGAAATACTTTGCAACCACTCAGGCATCAGGAAGCGAGGAAAGAAGGTGCCCGACAGAAACATCATCGGAAAAACGATGATGTTGGCCAGCGGCGCGACTTGACGTTCGTTCTTGGCCCAGCCACCCAGTGCCAGACCGATGCCGAGGATCATCACGATACCGAACACCAAGAAAAGGGCCAGTTCGAACCAGTTACCGACAACCTGCAGATGAAATACCCCGATGGCTACAGCGAACATGATAGCCAGGCTAATCAACCCTATAATGGCTTGCCCAATCATGGTCGAGAGAAAGTATTGCCACACCTTGAGCGGCGTCGTACTCAGCCGACGCAAGATGCCCATCTTTTTTAGTTCAGGAAAGACGTTGACCGGACCAAAAATTCCCATACCGATGATGGCAAAACCGAGCAGACCAGCAAAGGTATAGTCAAAGGCCGACAGACTGCGTTCGTTCAGCTGTTGACTGGTGACCGTAAAGGGTGTTTCGGTTTTGATAAATTTAGCGTTGATAGCCTTAAACTGCGCGTCGAGAATCGACGTCAGAGCGATGGCTGACTGTTGGTTGTTCTGGGTGTAAATCACCTTGGCTTGCCCACTCGGATACAGAGCACCCTTGGCTGTATCACCGAAATTACCGGGGAGCTCAATCGTGGCGTCGAGTTCGGAACGACTCATTTTTTCTTTGGCGGCGTTCAGCGTGGCGACCTCAGTTTTCACCTTCACCACCTTGCTGCTGGATATCTGGTTGACAAACTCTTTGGCGAATTGGCTGTTGGACTGATTGATGATGGCGACGTTGAATGACGCCCCGCCGCTTCCGCTGTTGAGGCTGCCGAAGACAAACAGAAAGATTAGCGGGAAGCCAATGGTGAAAAAGAGGGCTAGCCGATCGCGGAAGAATCGCTTCGTGTTGATACGGACAAACGTCGAAACAGTGTAGAGTGAGCGCTTCATGGCTAGATACTCTCCTTGAGCTCTTTACCGGTCAGGTCGATAAAGACATCTTCCAGGTTGGCCTGCTCAACGTGCTGCTGCTTGGTAAAGCCGCGGGCCAGCAACTGCTTGATGAGATTCTGGGGCGTATCAATCGCGACAATCTTACCGTTATCCATGACGGCGATTCGGTCACACAACACTTCCGCCTCGTCCATGTAGTGCGTCGTCATGATAACGCTAATGCCTTTATCGCGCACTTGCTTGATGAGAGCCCACAGATGGCGCCTGGCCTGGGGATCAAGCCCGGTCGTCGGTTCGTCGAGAAAGAATACTTTTGGACCGTGCACCAGTGCGGTGGTGATACTGAGGCGCTGTTTTTGACCACCCGACAAACTCTCGACATAACTGTCTGCTTTATCCTCCAGCTCGACATCGCGCAAAAAGGCTATCGGATCAACTTTCTCTCCATACGCCGCCGCAAACATCTCAATCACTTCGGTGAGCTTTGTCTTGTCTTGAAAGGCCGGCGTCTGCGGTTGGACGCCAATCATGTATTTAATCTTATCGGGGTGCTTCGCCACGTCGATGCCATCAATCAACACTTGGCCGCTATCGATTGAACGCAGCGTCTCCATCATCTCGAGCGTCGTAGTTTTACCGGCTCCGTTTGGTCCCAAAATACCGAATATTTCGCCTTTTTTAACCGAAAAGCTGACGCCATCAACGGCCTGCTTGTCGCCGTAGCGCTTTTTGAGGTTAGTTGCTTCTACCATTACTGTCATGTTAACTCTATTTTACTATACTAACCCTTAAAGAACCACAAAAAAAGCCCCCGGGGAGGGGGCAGTTTTGACACCTGTTTGTTTGAGTATAACTATACTACCAAACACGCTTATGGTGCAAGTCTAAATCAGACTATTTTTTCTTAGAGACAGTCAGGAAACCGTTACGTGGGTTTTCTTTGACCATTCGGTCTTCAGGAAGATCAACAGGG
>DIZP01000037.1:6039-8197 GCA_002429375.1 bacterium UBA6025
TGCAAGTAGTATGTGACGCCCTTTGAGTTTGTGTGGCTGTAAGCCATAAGATCTTATACCTCCAATTAGTGCTATTACGAGAATTAGCGTACAACCTGCCAAGCGCCGTGTCAACATTTATACACTCGTGTAGTGCTGGCGGAGGATAATCCGAAGGATAGCCAGACTCAACAGGCGAACGATAATCATGAGAGCGATGACCAGGCAAACGACCACCGACCAACCAGCAAAATCAGGTGACCAAAGGGGTGAAACGAAGACATGTAAATAGCTGTCCGGATGAGGTCTTTGGACCGAGCTGGCGGGGTCGCTGGCGGCCGGATATTTAGCCAACTCACCAGTGGTACATTGTAGATACGCGTACGAATATCGACTGAACTGAGGCGCACACACCTCCTGAGCTTTTTTATAAATATTGCCGTTAGGATTACTGTCTTGAGAAGCCTTATCAAGGGCCGCCTGGTCATCTCGTTTATAGCTCGTCTCGAGGTACAACCCCTTCCCCATATCTGTATTCATATGAGCTGATACGAAGCGTTGTAAATCATACAACCTATTTATCGTCACCTCGCTGTTTCCAGCTTCATCTGCCGTCACCACAGCCGCACGTCGTTCGACCATCCCGATATTATTGAGCCGCAGAAAGGTGGCAGCGACAAAACTGGCCAAAATAAATAAAATAACCAGCTGCCACGTTTTGATTCGTTGCAACTCTTTGATATTCCGCTTTATTTGCCGTTTGTCAGCCACCTATAACCCCACCATAAGTAATTATATTTAGTATAGCACGAGGGGTTATTTGCGATACAGACGGAAATTTGCTGTGCCAGTTAATAGCACAAAGCCAGCCGCGATAAAGAAGAACAGCCGGAGGCCATCTGAATTACCCAAATAGTGAATACAGCCGAGGGCGACTAGGCAGCCCAGCATCGCGCCAAGATTCGCCACGATCTCGATAGCGAGTAAGTAGACGATTCGGTGTCCGGATAAGTCGGCGGTATCAAACATACCCCGCATATAGGACATACTTATCCCCGTTGTGGCAATTTCGTTAACGATATTCGTACCGACAATTGGGGCGACGCCCACCGCGAAGGGACGCGATGCGTGAACGAGCGCGTTAACAACGACACTTATCTTCAGCAGGTCACCACCCCTATTTCTGTCAATCAGGACACCGTAGGCATAGGATATCCCGATAGCAGCCACAATCGTCACCGACGACAGAACACCTAGCGTCACGTAGATTTCATTGCCGATATGCGGGAAGATGACGATAGTAATAAAGAGCCCCCAAATCGTACCCGTCGTCACGACATCGAATCCAATGCCGACCTGAGCAAACAAGCTTCTGACCGCCATACGCCATGGAAAACCGCGAAAATTTACTTTTTGATGGGTGTCAGTCTGTTCGATTGTTCGGAGGAGAGGGAGCGCCGCCAGAGTAAAAATGGCCGCGGCCGTCCACATGACTATCTGGGCGCCAAAGAATAAGGCGATGACACCACCGATAATCGGGCTAATCCCGATGGCAATTTTCTCGAGAATATTCATAAAGCCAATTTCTTTACCGGCGTGCTCGGCGCTCTTTACTTTAGAAAAGTCAATGTAATAACACAGCTGGTAAATTGTGGCCGACAGAGCCATGAATACACCCCAAATAATCACGGCTGTCAGGCCAAAATCGGGCATAAAGCCAAGCGATACCATGGCCGGAATGTACAACAGGTTACTGAGGAGGATGCCGTGTTTTGGGCCAAACCGGCCAGCGAACTGAGCTGCGAAAAACGATAAGAAAATTTTAAACAGAAAATATGCAGTCCAAAACACCATGATAAAGCTAAGGCTATAGCCTTCTTGGTAGAGATAAACCGAAGCAAAACTCGCCGCAATATACACCCCGATTACCCGCAGGGTTCGTGAAGTGTAGAGTTCGGCTACCTCACTAAACGAGGCGTAGCGCCAGAAATGGCGTCGTTCAAGTAATCGATAAATGAGATTTTGTATCATGCTGTTTATGTTTCTACTTTTCTCTATTAGACCACAGATTGCCCTTGGTTCGCAAGTGTTATACTGGTCGTATGAACATTTACTTTTCCGGTATTGGCGGCGTCGGCTTGGGGCCATTGGCTGAAATTGCCCACGACGCCGGCTATAG
>DIZP01000037.1:8514-14919 GCA_002429375.1 bacterium UBA6025
GAAAAACAACTAAAACTGATTGCGGTGGCTGGAACCCATGGCAAAACCACGGCCACGGGCATGTTCGTTTGGACATTACAACAGCTGAACGTACCAGTCAGTTATTCGATTGGCACAACCATAGGGTTTGGTCCGAGCGGACACTTTGACCCCCAGAGCGAGTATTTTGTGTACGAATGCGACGAATTTGACCGTAATTTTCTGCATTTTTCGCCGTACCTGTCGATTATTACCTCACTCGACTATGATCACCCCGATACCTACGTCACCGAAACAGATTATCAGACAGCTTTTGCCCAATTTGCCTCCCAAAGCCGACAAGTCCTAACCTGGAATGATCAACACGCCGAAGTGTTCAACGGACTCCCCCAAGTCAGCCTGCTTGACCCGTCAGACATCAATCAGGCTATTGGCGTCAATGGCCTCTATAACCGCCGTAACGCCACGCTGGTGCAAACAGCCATCAAACAGCTCGGTTTTAGCCAAAACACCGACAGCGCCCTCTCGCGCTTCCCAGGCACCGACAGACGGTTTGAGAAACTGGCCGAGAACCTCTACAGCGACTATGGCCACCACCCCGTCGAGATTGCTGCCACCTTGCAACTGGCTCGTGAAGTCTCGGATCACGTCGTGCTAGTCTATCAACCCCATCAGAACATTCGGCAGCACGAGATTCGCGCCGACTATTCCAATCAATTTGAGCTAGCCGAAGACGTGTATTGGCTGCCAACCTACCTGTCTCGTGAGGACCCACTGCTCGCCATCCTGCAACCAGACGAATTAATTCAAAATATCACCAACAAAGAACATGTTCATGTGGCTGATTTTAATGATGAGCTCTGGAATGTCATCCAAACCGCCCGCACCGAGGGCAAGCTCGTACTAGGAATGGGTGCCGGTGCGATTGACGGCTGGTTACGCCGTAAGCTCGGCCAGTAACGTTTAGTTAGTTGGCGCAGGGGCACTGATCTCGAGAGCGTCTGGATCGAGCGGATCGCCACTAAACGCATCGACGGCTTTGGCTTTCGAGGCTTGCTTGCTGTAAAGGGCGTTAAATTCGTCCAGCGCTGCTTTGTCGAGTTGTCCAAAAGGAGCGTAGTTTTCAAAATCGCTATCGCTATTAACAGCCTGGCTACTGACGGCGCGGTAGCCGGGACGACTGAGGTCAAGTTGAGCGGCACCGCTGCTGGCATAGAGCGCCATACTCACCCCCACCAGAAAGAGGGCAATCGCAATGGTGATGGCGATAAGCAGCAAGAACCGGTGCTTGTCCCAAAATGATAGCTCGACAGATAGTTCTTCGCTGTGGTCATCCATTATTTGGTGGCTCCGTCAGTTTTATTGAGATTTGCGGCAAAGGCATCGAAAGTGGCTTTATAGTCATCAATGTACTGGTGAAGCTTGACTACGTCAAGGTGAACCTGAGCCCGTTTGAGCCTGGTCACAGCGACGGCATCGTAAAAAGAAACAGGTTCCTTCGAACAATCAATTGTCAGCGCCGCCGCCAGCTGGACCTCATAACTTTTGTAATCCTCGCGAAAAGTCGTCAAGGCCGTTCCATAGCTTTGAGTAACCGTCGTCAAATCTTTCACGTCGAAATGATTACTATCGGCTCGGCTGTTAAAGCGCGCCATCAGTTTTGTCGACATCGATTCATACAGCTGCCCCCTGTTGACGCGTAGCAGTGCATCGCTGGCATGAAGTTGGTTCAGGGTGTTTTTGGCACTGACACAACTCGTGCGAATACGCCCGATTTGCTCGTCGGTCATAGGGGCACTTTGGGCCGAAACGATACCGAACAGCGCGCTCGATAGCACGACCGCCACAAAAAGGCTCAGCGTTAAAGATTTGGTGGTGTTGCGCATGTCATTCTATTATCTACCGAAGGGGGCTATTTGGTCAAATTGAGTTGATTGCGACTCCGCTCTACCAAGCCGTCCCGTATTAAGTCTGCTAGCGCGGCGGCGAAACGCCCGTCAGCCTCGAGTTCGCTTCGGAGCTCAGCCTCAGTCGCGTCACCCCTGGTCAGTCGGCGCAGAATCTGACCGCGGACCTCGCGTAGACTTCCTTGAAGTGGCGATTGTTTTTTATAATGCGAACTTTTCGTAATCTGCCCGACTCCCCTCCGTTTCAAGTCGTTGCCATAATCCATCAGCGCCCAGTACCACTGCCGCGGTTGGGTGCTATCGAGCGTGATCCGGACGACTTCGCGCAGCGCTTGGTCGCTGACACTCGTCGCGTCTTCAAAAAAATGATGAAAATAGACGCTGCGAATGTTCGTCTCGACAAAGACGACCGGTTGATTGAAGCCGTAGGCCAGCACGGCGGCGGCGGTATTCGGGCCGACTCCCGGGAGGCCGACCAGTTCTGCCTGGGTGGAGGGGACCAGGCCACCGTAATCGGTGACGATTTTCTGAGCTGCCTGGTGAAGATACTTGGCGCGGCGATTATAGCCCAGGCCACTCCAAGCAATCAGGACGTCGGCCAGCGAGGCCGAGGCGAGGCCAAAGACATCAGGAAAACGGGCGATAAAGCTGTTAAACTTTGGGATCACCCGCTCAACCTGGGTTTGCTGCAGCATCAACTCGCTAACCAGAACAAGATAGGGATCGGTGCTCTCCCGCCAGGGCATAGCGCGGAACAGTTCGCGGCCCCGTTGCCAGACGAGGGCTTGAAAATCGGTTGTATTCACCTCTTTAGTATAACGGCGTATAATAAAACTATGAAAACATACGTACTAGCAGGAGGATGTTTTTGGTGTTTAGACGCTGTCTATCGAAGACTGCAAGGCGTCACTGAAGTTATTACGGGCTATACGGGCGGCTTTACCGACGAACCCACCTATCACCAAGTCACCTCCGGTAAGGCTGGCCACGCCGAGGCAGTACAAGTCACTTTTGACGAGACGGTCATCCCAAAAGAGGTCATTCTGGACCTCTTTTTTCTGATTCACGACCCGACGACCCTCAATCGGCAGGGAGCTGACGAGGGCCGGCAGTATCGGTCGGCGATGTCCTACGCCGAGGCAGCCCAAGAAGCCGACTTTGCGGCCGCCTTGCAACGCGCCAAAAGCCACTGGGGGAATCATATCGTGACGGTACTTGAACCGTTCAAGGAGTTTTACCCAGCCGAAGACGAGCATCAAGATTACTTTAATAAGAATATCGATAGCGGCTATTGTTCAATCGTAATCACCCCAAAGATTATTAAAGCACGGGCCACCCACGCGCAGTGGTTTAAGGAGGTATAAGCGATGAAATTGACAAAATACGAACACGCCTGTTTTACGCTCGAAGCGGCCGGCGAAGTCCTGGTGGTTGATCCCGGTAGCTTCACCGATGATTTCGTCGTCACCGATAACATCGCGGCGATTGTCGTCACCCACGAACACGCCGATCATTTTAACCCCGACAAACTGGCCGCCATTTATGCCAAGAATCCGAACGCAGTGTTTGTATCACTGCCCGCTATTGTCGACAAACTACCCGGCCATAAATCGCACGCCGTGCGTCCGGGCGACAAAGTGGACATCGGACCTTTTCGACTCAGGTTCTTTGGTGGCAAACATGCCCTCATCCACGTCTCTTTACCGTTGATTGACAACCTTGGTGTCCTGATTAACGACACGGTGTATTACCCCGGCGACTCCTTCACACTCCCTAATACGCCCGTCGATGTCCTGGCGCTCCCTGTGGGGGCCCCTTGGCTCAAGCTGAGCGAAACAATGGACTTCCTGACGGCTATCAAACCACTGTTGGTCTTCCCGACGCACGACGCCGTCCTGTCGGACATCGGCAAAGCGCTGCCGGACAACCTGCTGCCGGCCATCGCTGAAAAAGTCGGCGCCGAATATAAACGTATCGACGGCCTGTCAATTACGGTCTAGCCATATGGGAGCCAAAGTCGCTACACCAGCCAGCCTTGACCTCGCCGCTCAGCACCTGTCGAGCCGTGACCCTGTCCTGGCGTCCATTATTGAAACCGCCGGCATCGCAACGATAACTCCCCACAAGAATTACTATCAAGAGCTGGTCGAAAGTATCATCTCCCAGCAACTCAGCGTCAAAGCAGCAGCCACTATTTCGAAACGGTTCGTCGGGCTGTTCGCAGACTCTGCTTTCCCAGCGCCGGATCAGATTCTCGAAAAAGACATCGACGCATTGCGAACGGCCGGCCTGTCGCGCCAAAAAGCCGGCTATATTCAAGACCTGGCCAGCAAAGTACTCGACGGAACGGTTCGTTTTAATCACCTCGACGCGTTGTCGAATGACGAGGTGACCGCTGAGCTAATCCAAATAAAAGGCGTCGGTCCGTGGACGGTCCATATGTTTTTAATATTCTGCATGGGGCGCCTGGACGTGTTGCCAGTCGGCGATTTGGGTATAAAAAATGGCCTACAGAAACTCTACGGCCTGGCGAATGTGCCGACGACGGATGACATCGAGCGCCTTGCCGCAGAGAATAAGTGGCACCCCTACGAGTCAATTGCCAGTTGGTATATCTGGCACTCGCTTGATAATAAACCGCTGTTATAGATTTTGTAGCTGATCGAGACTGGGTAGTTGGGTACCGGTCGGAATCAACTTCTCGAGCCCGCCACCTTGCATCAACTGCGTAACGGTATAGAACAAAGATATACCCGAAATTATGACGACAGCGCCCAGTATTAAGGCGGATATCAAAATGGTGTTAGCCGCAAATTTCCTGTAGCGGGCTGCTTCGAGCATCTCGTTACCTTGCTTATCGCGCATGCCGCCAGACATAATGACTGAAAGGTCAATAATAGTCCACAGGCCAAGCCCACCAATCGTCAGCAGCTTTAAAATTCCCGTCCACACTTTACCCAGATAGAAGCGGTCAACGCCGAATGTCCCCCACATAAAACTTAGGAAAAATACGGCCAGGAAATGTCGCTGTTTATGGACGATGACAACCGCTGGTGGTAGCGGGATAACAACGGGTGCGGTTACGATGTTCGTGTCGTCCATGTATGTATTCCTAAGGGGTTAAACGATTGATATCACGCGGAAAGAGAGTGGCTTCTTTGACGTTGGCCAGGCCGATTGTTTTTTGGACCAAGCGGTCGATGCCAAAGCCGCAGCCGCCGTGTTGAGGCAAGCCGAATTTGAAAGCCTGCAGGTAGTATTTAAAACCTTCGTGTTCAACGTCAAGCCCGGCATTTTTCATTTGTTCAACCATTTTTTCGTAGTTGTTTTCGCGCAGTGGCGCGGTCGAAATCTCGAGGCCACGGAACAGCAGGTCACCCCATAAAACAGTCCGATCTTCGACGTCGAGTTTGTGATAGAACTTACCGGCTTCAATCGGGAAACGGACGGCAAACACCAAGTCGGTGCCGAGTTGCTTACGGGCGTAATCGCTAATCCAGCGCTCTTCGTCGGGAATAAGGTCTTTTTCTTGAGTCGTATCGGTTTTGGTCGCCTTGGTGTACATATCGTGAATCTGGGCAATCGTAAAGCGCGGTACCTTGCCGTCCTCGGCTAGCTTCAGCTCGGGGGCGTTGAGCGATTTGAGGTCAGCGGCGTGTTCGTCATACACCCGACGCAGCGTATATTGCGTCATGTCACCGACCATGTCGAGCACTTCGTCGTGGTCTTTGACAAAGCCCATCTCGATATCAAGCATCGTCAGCTCGGTTAAGTGACGGGTAGTGGCGCTCGGTTCAGCCCGGTAAGAATGACCGATTTCATAGACTCGTTCAAAGGCACCGACCATAATTTGTTTGAAAAACTGGGGGCTCTGGGCCAGCGTGGCAGTTTTGCCGAAGTAATCGAGCTTGAAGACCTCCGCCCCGCCTTCGGTTGGTTCGGCCAGCAGTTTCGGGGTGTCGATTTCAATGAATTCATTGTCGTTCAGGAAGTCGCGGATGTATCGGGTCAGGTCGGCGCGAATCTTAAAGATTTTTTGTTCTTGAAGGTTACGAATGTTAAGGACCCGGTATTCGAATAACGTGTCGAGGTGCTCGGATTTATGTGAAATCGGTTTATCAATTTCAATCGGTGGTTCTTCGGTCACCGGCACTTCAACTTCGACTTTGACATCGTGAAGCTCGGCACCACCGGGCGCGCGTTCGTCGCTCACGACCGTGCCGGTCAGGGCCAGGACCGTTCCCGTCTGTAAACCACGCAACTTTTCGAGTTCGTCCTTGTCGTCAATCAAGGTTTGCACCAGGCCACTACGGTCGCGCAAGGTGATAAAGTTGAGGCCACCTAGTAAACGTTTCTTGTGGAGCCACCCGCGAACGGTGATTATTTCGCCAGTTTTGCTTGCTACTTCTCGGACTAATGTTCTTGTCATAATTACTTTTAGTGTACCACTGCCACCCCTATAAGGCTAGACGTCTTCGCGTTTTTCGGGGTGNNACCACCACAAACAGATGGTGATGAG
>DIZP01000037.1:15027-21084 GCA_002429375.1 bacterium UBA6025
CTTTTCATCGGGAGACAAAACTGCGCCCGACTGCGAAACCAGATGCTGTAGCTCTTGGCGGGAGTCGATACTGCGCAGATCGTCCGATGTCTCTTGTGGAACGCTTCGAAGTAACTTAAGGACGAACGGATGCTTTGCCATGACCGCCAGCAGCGCGGGCTCGAAGCGTTCGTACAATCGTTGCGACTGTCGCTGAATAATCACCAGGTGAGCGATGGCCCCGTATTCGAGGGCCACGACGAGGCCGACGAGTGTACCGATCAGCCAGCCGAACGTCGCGACGCTCAGCAGGACGGCCACGACCAGTAAGAGGGCGCTCACGACTCTTTGCAACGAAATGACATCAGGCATCAGCTGATTTCGTCGTGATGCGGCCATCGCTTGACTATCGCCCACCTGATTGCGGCGCGCCAGCTCGAAGGCGCTCAGTGAGGTTCGAGCTGGCCGTATACCAGACACAATCAGTAATTTCAGAAAGACAACGGCAGTTATGACGACGAGGAAGGTAAACATGATAGGTCTATTGTACATTAGTTGGATTGTGAGCTAGCACAATTATTTGCTACAATTACTATAGCAATAATGAGGAGTATCAGGTGAGTAAAAAAACATGGATTATATTTGTAGTTATCGTGATTGGACTGTTGGGTGCGCTTGTCGTATTGGGGCGTAACGCAAATCCCAAAGTCGACGTCAATACAATCGACGCCAATACCGTTCAACCAGCCTCGGCAGCCAATGGAAATATTGCTGATCACGTTTTCGGTAAAGCCGACAGCAAAGTGCTACTGATTGAGTATGGTGATTTTCAGTGTCCAGGTTGTGGCACCGTGCACCCGCGCATTAAAACGATTACCGAAGCCTACAAAGCCGATCTCGGATTCATATTCCGTAACTTCCCTCTGACTGCCATCCACCCGAATGGCAAGGCAGCCGCTGGGGTAGTCGAAGCAGCCGGCCTGCAAGGCAAGTATTGGGAAATGCACAACACGGTCTACGAGACCCAAAAAGCATGGGAAAACCTTTCCGGAGATGCCCGCACCGCCACGTTCGTCAGTTACGCCGGAATCCTTGGACTTGACATCACAAAATTCAAGACCAACCTCGCCGATGATGCTCTCAACAAGAAAATCTCGTTCGACCAAGCAATCGCCAACAAATTAGGTGTTAACGCCACGCCGACCTTCTACTTGAACGGAGTTAAACTAACCAGCGACATCTGGGGAGATGATGCAAAGCTTACAGCCGCTATCAACAGTGAGTTTAAAAAAGCCGGCATCACGCCGCACATCACCACCAAGTAGACAACCTAACAAAAAGCAAAAACACCCCGGTGCCTTGGGGTGTTTTCTTTTTTGGGTGAAGTCTCGAGGAGAGACTTGGATTTGAATCTAAATGATTCTACTGTGCAATATACAGTTGCCATTCGGCAGGCACCACATCCACGGCTATCATTTTGCGTCTTGACGACACAAATTCGACGGCTATTGGCATGTGATCTATACTCCTTGTACTATGTACAGCCTCACGCGCTTCGACCTTTAAAAATGTAGTGTTGGCGCAAGGCACATCATTTATAGTACCAAACGTACACCTGCACGTCAAGACTGCGCTATATTCATAACGCTATTGGTTATATCTTAGAACACTTTCAGCACTGGCGCAAGTGTATTTACCCATAAAGTAGTTAAAATGTAAAAAGTACAATGTCCAGACCAAAAAACACTCCGATTAGCCCCGTGAACCGAGTTACAGCTCACCGGGGGTTTCAGTCGGCTTGGCACTTCTGAGGGTTCGTTCTTGTAGAGCAAAGACCCCTATCGTGGCCGTTATCATCAAGCCCGCTGCCACCAAAAAGATTTGTTGCAAACTGGCGCTAAAGGCATGGGTCACGGTACTGGCGAACTGATCTTGCTGGGTCTTAAACTGTTTTTCGACACCCGTCCGAGCAGGTTCGGGTATCCGAGCAAAGCTTTTTTGGGCCGAACTGGTTATCAGGCCTTTCGCGTCCGGCATATTGAGGCTCAAGATAGTATTGGCGTCGTTCAGGTCACCTATTTTTGAAACCGCCGGACTTTTCTTTAACGTCTGTAGATAAGCGCTTTGCTGAATGTCGCCAAGATGCGTCACAATACCAGACGTCAACATCGCACCGAACACCGCGATACCGATAGTCGAACCAAGGCTGCGAAACAACTGGCTGGAACTTGTCGCTGCACCCAGTTCGCTCTGCTCAAACTCGTTCTGGACCGCCAAATTAATAACCGGCATGGCCACACCCATCCCCAGGCCAAGAGCAATCATTATCATCGCCTCATAACCATAGCCACTTTCTGGCGTCAAGGTCGACAAGAAGAACATCGCGATTGTCGCCACGATAAAACCGACTTGCATAAAAATCTTGTAGCGACCAATCCGTGAAATAATCTGGCCCGCCCCAACGCTCGATACCATAATACCCCCCACCATCGGCAACAGCATCAATCCTGACTGAGTCGGGGTGGCCCCGAAGACTTGTTGATTGAACTGAGTCAGATACAGAATCGAACCCATAAAGGCCGAACCAAATAGCATGGCGACGCCCATAATCAGCACAAAGTTCCGATTCTTGAAAAAGAGCGGTGGCAGGATTGGCTGCTTGGCCCTTCTTTCAACCAGCACGAACAGAACCACGAGGACGGCCACAAAGCCAAACATAATCGTTTTTAACGTCCCGACCGTCATGCCCGTCGAGCTCAAGAAGCCGGCAAAAATGGTATCCGTATTGTCGACGGCAAATATCAATGTCGCCAGCGCTAGAGCGATAATAGACGCGCCCAGATAGTCAATCGAGGGTTTGGTCGCATGCCGGAAGGTTGGTGAATACATCGAGATGAGGATGAAGGCAACGACGCCGACCGGTACGTTGATAAAAAACGTCCAACGCCAATCGGTGACCAGTCCAACGATATGTTGGCCGTCAGTTAACCAGCCGCCTAGTAGTGGTCCCACAACCGAGCTGAGACCAAAAACGGCCCCGATTAGCCCCTGCCACTTACCGCGCTCGCGGGCGGCGAACAAGTCACCAACAATAGTGAAGGCGTTGGCTGTGATAATACCGCCACCGATACCCTGCAAGGCGCGCCACAGGATCAACTCGGTGATATTACCGCTCAACCCACTGGAGAGCGAACCGATCGTAAAGACGGCCACTCCGATGAGTAGCATGATACGCCGACCGAAGAGGTCGGACAGTTTTCCGGCAATCGGTACCGTGATGGTCGTTGTCACCAGATAAGCCGTCACTACCCAGCTGAGCGAGTCAAAGGCATTAAATTGCTCGACAATCTTGCCGAGAGCGGTAGCGATAATCGTCTGGTCGAGCGCCACTAAAAACAGGCTCGCCATAACCGATATCATGATGATTAATTTGTTGCGGAGCGTCAGATGGTGATGCATATTTGTTAGTTTTTTTCTTTCGTATTTTTTAAAGCTTTAAAGTTTTCGAGTTGGAGGTTGGTTTGTTCAATAAAATGTTCGAGCGTCTCCTCTTTTAACAGTCCAATCACCCCTTTGCGAGGCGAACCGACAACGTAGAGTCTATCACCAGCGTGAATATTAAGTTCTTCCCGGGCATCGGCCGGAATAACTATCTGACCTTTTGTACCAACCGTCGCGGTACCATAGAGTTTTTTTCCGTGCATATTACAAGCCTTTCCTTTTATACAATCAACTATTTAGTATAGGGCAAGTATGAAAAGTGTGTCAAGTATGAGAACAGCATTACCTTGGCCTGCAAGCCGGGCGCTTCTAATTGTGATTCTGGTCTAGGTCAGCAAGATTGGGTCAATCGTAGCAAAAATTTCTTTCAAAACTGCCACAATCGCGGGATTGCCGATAATCACGGCGTTTTCCGTAAACTTAGCCGGCGTGCCGTCGAGTTTACAGAACTCGCCACCAGCTTCGGTAACCAGTAAGAACGCGGCGGCGTTATCCCATGGTTTTAGTCCATTGTGGTGAAGTGCATCGATTCGTCCACAGGCAATCCAGGCCATGACCAATACCGCACTACCCGGACAGCTCGTCCATGGCAACACGCCCGTTTGCTCATAGATTTGAAGGTGGCGGTGCAAGTTAGCCGCCAACGCCGCGTCGTTGTAGCCATTGCTAATCGCGACACTGGCACCGGCGACTTCACTCTGCGAGCTGACGTGAATGGCTTCACCGTTTCGAAATGCACCCATCCCTTTTTCGGCCGTATACATCTCGTCCTTGTATGAGTCGTAAATAACGCCTCTGATCGGTAAGCCATTCTCGATATAGCCAATCGAAATAGCCGATTCCTTCATACCCCGCTTGAAGTTATACGTCCCATCGATTGGGTCGAGTACATAACCGGTAAAATCAGTTGCGTACATCGCGGCGCGCTCTTCCTCCGGGTCTTCTTCCGACAGAACAACGGCATTTGGTTCAATTTCGAGTAATTTATCACGTAAAATAGCCTGTGACTTGATGTCTGCTACGGTCACAAAATCTTTGGTATTTGATTTATCAGTGCTTTCGATGTCTGATGACCCGAGCATAAACTGACCCGCTTCGCGGGCGATGGTGGTCATTGAAAGGAGTGTATTCATGGGTCTTAGTCTAGCACATCGCGAACGATGACTTGATCGCGTCTCGGGCCAACGCCAATCAGAGAAATAGGGACTTTGGTGATGCCTTCAATAAACGTAATGTAATCCTGAGCGGCCTGAGGTAAATCGTCAAATTGGCGAACCTCCTGGATATCCTCTTGCCAGGTCGGCAACGATTCGTAAATAGGCGTGACCTGCTCTAATTTATAAGCCGCGTCGGGCGCAATCTCAATCCGGCCGCCATTCAGCGCATAGGCTACGCAAATCTTTACCTCGTCACCGTAGCGATGGACCCAGTCAAGTTTGGTGAGCGCCATATCTTGCTGCCCGTCTATACCATTGACCATTTGGGACCGGCGAATTTGCGGCAAATCGAGGTGGCCGAGGCGACGTATCCGACCAGTTGTCGTACCCTTTTCGGCATCAATCGTCGTCATATCACCATGTAGACGCTTCAATTGCTCGACGTCGGTAATTTCAGTCACAAACGGACCACCCCCGACGTGCGACGGTATAGCCTTGGCGATGCCAGTCACTTGGCCGATAAAAGCCGGGGCGACACCAAGTCCCGTACAAACACCCCCCGAGGTCGTCGACGAAGACGTCGTGAAGGGATACATGCCGTGATCAACATCAAGCCAGAACGCTTGCGCGCCTTCAGCCAAAACCCGCGCCGGCTCATCGGCCCGTAACTGCTGGTTCAGATACAAGACGGTATCAGTCACAAACTCGCAAACACGTTTGGCATGTTCAATATAGTCTTTTGCGACGGCAGCTTCATCAATCGGTTCGAGCCCGGCTTCTTCCCGTAACGGTCTTTGAGCCATCAGACCTTCAAAGACGATGCCTAACAAACCCTCTGGGTCATCGCTGATTAACTCGACGCGGATCCCCGCCCGCATCGCTTTGTCCGACGCCACCTGCGCAATGCCGGCCTTGGTGCTTCCTTGGCGTCCTTTACTCAGTTCCCTAATTTGATCGTCATAAATATGATGGGGTAAAATCAAGTGAGCTGCCGAACTGAGCATTAGATTCTTGCGACTGACTTCAATGCCTTTAGCCCGAATATCATCGATTTCTTCGACAAGTTTTATCGGGTTAACCAGTGTGCCGTTGCCGATGACGTTCATAATATCCGGGTGCGCAATCCCCGAGGGTACCAAATGAAGAGCGAGGTCTCGTCCGTCCGGTAGTACAACGGTGTGTCCAGCATTGTTCCCACCGTTGAAGCGAGCCACGATATCATGCGTTTCAGTCAGCATATCGACAAAGCGTCCCTTGCCCTCATCACCCCGCTGTAAACCAACAATCACATCAACTGACATATCTATAATTCTACCACGAATGAAAAATCCACTCACACGTGCGAGCGGATTTTTTTGTACGATTGGGTTTCAATCACGTCAATTGTTGACGGAGATGATAACTACCACTAAAATTACTG
>DIZP01000037.1:21312-28189 GCA_002429375.1 bacterium UBA6025
TGACAGAAAAACACTCGATTAAAGCAAGTCATGTCAGACGTGTGGTTAAATACCGTTTTATGCGCATTGCTCCACCTTGGCTGGTAAGTATTGCCTTGCTAAGCCTTGCTTTGCCGATGTTCGCTGGTGCCGAAGCTTTTATTTCGCAAAGTTATTCGTCAGGCGATAAGCTCTCGTTGGGCTCGATTGTGGGCTTGCAGATCAACTCGACCGATCGAGTCGTGGCTGCCGCAACCAGCAACGTCGATAGCCTCCTAGGGGTGGTAATTAACGCCACCAATTCGCCGCTCTCACTCTATAGTGGCCAAGACAATCAAGTCCAGGTGGCAACCAGCGGAACCCTGCAAGTACTGGTGTCGAGCATTAACGGGCCAATTTCCCGCGGTGATCACATCACGGCCTCGCCCATCAGCGGCGTGGGCATGAAAGCGACGGGTAACGTGCGGATTGTCGGGATTGCTCAGGGTGACCTGGCGATAACGACTGGTAGCCAGCAGTCCTACACCGACAAAGATGGTCATAAACAATCGGTCGCTCTGGGGGAGGTGCCTGTCTTGGTTAACGTCTCATATTATTTTAGGGAACCAGACAAAACGATAATTCCCTCAGCTCTGCAAAGCGTCGCCAATGCCCTGGCCGGTAAGCCAGTCAGTACTCTGCCGATTGTCATCAGCGCTGCAATTTTTCTGGTCACCCTCATCGTGGTCGCTAGTATCGCCTTTTCTATGATTCGGAGCAGTATCATATCAGTCGGGCGTAACCCGATGTCCCAATCGGCCGTTTATCGTGATGTCATCCAGCTATCGGCGTTGGTCATAGGAATATTGGCCGTCTCCGTCATCGCAATGTATCTAGTACTGACAAGGTTATAAAATTATGAATGCTACCTTTTTACAACTATTCCTCCTCCTCAACGTCTTCCTTATCGGCGCACTGACAGCGACAGCAGTGCGACACGCCAGGGCTCATTTCAGGCCCGTTCCCGTTGAAGTCAAGAAATCTCACCCCAACGACCAAAGCGCGCACCTCCCCGCTGCGGTCAAAGAGCAACTCCTTCAAGCTGCCCAAGTAAAATTCCAAGCGGTACTCGACCATTCGGCCGATGAGTTGCAGCATGATCTCAAAACCACTTCGGTTCAGATAAACAGGCACCTTGAAAAGCTCGGTGTCGCGATTGTCACCAGTGAAATGCAGCGTTACCGCGCCCTTATCGACGAGTTGCGCAAACAGTCCGAAACGACTGCTGTCGGCGGCCAGTCAAAGCTCGCCGAGCATCAGGCCGAACTAAGCGCTCGGCTTGACGAACGTCAGGTCGAACTTGAGGCCAAGCTGAGTGATGACATGACGGCCGAAAAACAACGCCTCACCCAGCAAGTCGACACCAAGCTGGCCGATGCGGTCGCCTCTTTCCTTATCGAAACCTTGCAACACAATGTCGACCTGGGGGCCCAAAGCGACTACCTGACAGCTATGCTTGAGGAACATAAGGCCGAGCTTACCAAAGGAATCATCGATGAAGCTTAGCCTGCCCAACAGCGTAGCATCTGCGCAAGATTTGGCAGCCCTGCTGCTCGAAGTCCGAGACTATGCCCGCTGGGTCAGCCATGAATCAATCAAGAAGCGGGTCGACGTCGCCCATGGTTCACCAGCACCGATTCTGTCACCAGGCACCACCGAACTACTGCGAGCGTGGGAAACCAAGAAGCCGCTTGATAGGCAGTATCTCGATGAGCTGATTGAAGCATTAGAAAAATATAAAGCTACCGCTCGTTCTATTACCATTACCCTGTCGGCCCCACCGACGAGCGGCCTCAAGTCAACCCTAGTCGCCTGGTGCCGACAAAACCTGGCGCCGAACGTCTTGGTCACTTTCCAGTTTAACGCCACCCTGCTTGGCGGTATGGTCGTGCACTATGGCAGCCGGGTCTTCGACTGGTCATTTAAGCGCCAATTACTGGCCAATCGCGCCAATTTTCCAGAGGTACTACGTCGTGTTTGAAAACCAAGCTTTTCAGCGTTTAGTCGAAGCCGACAACCTGACGGGCGAGGTTGTGGCCGTCAACAGCTTCATCGTGGAAGTCAAAGGACTGGAAGGCATCCGTCTGGGGTCTCAGGTGCTGTTCGAGGATGGTCAGCGCGGCTTGGTTCGCGAAGCCTATGGAGACAGAGTCATCTTGTTCAATATCGATTCCGAAAAAATGGCCCCTGGAACGCTGGTTGTCTTGGAAAATGATGTTCTGAGCGTCCCCGTTGGCAAGAATTTGGTCGGTCGCGTCGTCTCGCCGATGGGGAAACCACTGGATGGCAAAGGCCCGCTGAAGACAACCGCCACATCAGGAATTTTCAACCCAGCCCCCGGCATTATGGCCCGTAGTATGCTCAACGAGCAGTTGGCCAGCGGCGTCGCGGCCGTCGATATGTTTTTTCCAGTCGTGCTCGGACAACGCATCGCCATCCTAGGTGACAGTAAATCTGGTAAGAGCACCTTTCTCAGCCAGTTAAGTGCCAACCAAGAAGGCACCGATCGAATTGTGGTGTACGTTTTGATTGGGAAGCGCAAGATTGATATCGAGATACTCTTAGCTGGCCTGCGTGAGTCTGGAGCCATGGACCATACAATCGTGGTACTGGCCGACATCTTTGACGCGCTAACGCAGTCTTATCTGGCACCGTATGCCGCCTGTGCGATGGCCGAACATTTATGGCACGACGGCCAAGATGTCATCGTTATTTATGACGACCTCAGTAGCCATGCCGAAGCCTACCGACAGCTCTCATTACTCCAGGAAGTCGACCCGGGTCGCGATTCGTATCCTGGTGACATGTTCTATGCTCACTCAAGCCTACTGGAGCGCGCCGGTAAATTACTAAAAAACGGCAAGACGCTTACTGCTCTGCCCGTCGTTTTAACACCAAACGATGATATCACCGCCTACCTCTCGACCAGTATCATGTCGATTACCGACGGCCAAATCATCTTTGACTTGGGGATTTTCCGCAAAGGTATCCGTCCGGCCGTCAACGCCGGTCTGTCAGTATCACGTGTTGGCGGCCAGGCTCAAACAAACCGCCAAAAACTCCTGTCGGGAACTCTGTTTAAGTTGCTGGCCAATTACAAACAGGCCGAAGAGTTCTCCCATTTTGGCTCGAGCCTATCGAAAGACGCCCGAATTGATCTGACCCTCGGCAAACAAATCTACGCAGCCCTGCAGCAGCCGCCCGAAGAGCGTCATTCGCTTATCGAACAGCAGCTGGTGCTCGAAACCATTATCTTAGGGGGCGGCGAAAGAGAGGTTGACGCGACAGGTCTGAAAGAATCGGCCAAGAAAACGGCAAAACTAGTGAAACACGAAGATGACTTTGACCACCTGGAAGCCGAGTTACTCAAACACCATACCATCAAACCAGCCGCGAGTGCCCCACTGCCGAACGCGGGTAACGAGCTGGCGGGCACACCGCCGAAAGAAGCCTCCAATGCGCCGCGCTAGTGCCATCGAGAAAGAAAGCGTTCAGATTACCACGGTCGGGGATCTGACTGGCGTTTTTGAAAGTATTGCCAGTACCCAAGTGGCCAAGGTGAAAAACAAAGTTGGGTTATCCAAAGAGTTCTTCCGTTTGCTCTGGTCTCGCTACTCATCAATCCGAATTGACCCAAGTGCCCAGATTATAAACCGCAAGCCCATTGACGGTCAGCTAGATAAAGTCTTCGTAATCATCTCGGCCGAGGCGGGACTGAGCGGCGACATTGACCAGCGCTTAATCGAGACGATGCTCCAAAACTATGATAAAGATACCACTGACATCATCGTCCTCGGCACCCACGGAGCAACCCAACTCACCCAGCAAGGCATTCCCTTCAGTCGTTATTTCCAGGTACCGGAGAGCGACAAATATATCGACGTCAGCCCCGTTATCGAAGCCATTATGCCCTACTCGAAAGTCGTCGTCTACTACGAAGAATATGTCTCGCTCGGCGTTCAGGAGATTAAGATTATCGACCTGATATCGAGCCTGCGCAACATGGGCCAGGAAGCCGATGACGACGACGTCATCACGGTGCAGGATACTATCTTTGAGCCGTCGCTTGATGAGATTGCCGATCAGATGGAGATGACGATGATGACACTGGCCCTCAGCCAGACCATCTTGGAGTCGAGCCTTGCCCAAGCCGCCAGTCGATTTAATGCCATGGCGGTTGCCAAAAAACGAGCTCGTGAACTTCTGGCCGACTATCAGCTTGAGTTTCACCGAGCTAAACGCTCCGAGAGCGATCGTCGGCTACGCGAAGTCATGATCAGCCTAAAGAAAAAACGAAGTCATTCAGGAGTAAAGCGATGAAAACCACCACAACCAGTCCAGGAGCAAAAGTCGGAACCATCCAGTCACTACGAGGACTGATGGTCGAAGTTCAAATAACTGGTGAGCAACCTGATATCAAGGAGTTGCTGATTGTCGAGGACCACCCCGAAGTATTTCTCGAGGTCAGCTTCTTTAAGGCCGCGACCGCCGTCTGTGTCAACCTAACCAACATCCAAGTACTTCGCTGCGGACAAACCATTTCACGGAGTCACACAAAGGTAACAGTGCCAGTAGGACCAAAGACTATGGGACGAGTCTTCAACGCTTTGGGTGAGCCGCTCGACGAAGGACCTGCCGTCAACGAGAACCGACGCGCCATCAGCGAACCGGCCGGTACCAAGAACTACCGTGGTAGCCAGAAGCTCGAACTACTCGAAACTGGCCTTAAGGTCATCGACTTCCTCACCCCCTTTGTCAAAGGCCGCAAAATTGGCATCGTCGGCGGTGCTGGCGTCGGCAAAACGGTCCTCACGATGGAAATGATCCATAACGTTACCCGCAGCGAAAAAAGTCTATCTATCTATTGCGGCGTCGGCGAACGTATTCGCGAGGGTAATGAACTCTACCAAACCCTGAAAGAAACCGACGTCCTCAAGAACACCGTCATGTTTTTCGGACAAATGGACTCCACGCCCGCCATTAGGTCGATGGTTGGCCCAGCCGCCGCCACCGCGGCCGAATACTTCCGCGACGAGGAAGGCCGCGACATCCTTTTCTTCGTCGACAATATTTATCGACATATCCAGGCATTGACCGAGCTGTCCACCAACTTGGGTCTTATCCCTTCCGAAGGTGGCTATTCACCGCTGATATTTTCTGAATTGCGTCGGCTTGAGGATCGTTTAAGCTCGACCGAAAAAGGTTCGATTACTTCCGTGCAAGCTGTCTATATCCCGGCAGACGATTTATCCGATCCGGCCGTGCAAGCGATTTCGCAGCAAATGGATTCGGTGCTAGTATTGTCGCGTTCGATTGCCGAAAGTGGCATTCGTCCGGCCGTCGACCTGCTCAAAACCACCTCGTCGTTGCTGACGCCACAAATCGTGGGCGAGCGCCACTACCAGCTGGCTGGCAAAGTACAGGCCATCATGCAGAAATACGACTCGCTCAAAAACATCATCGCGATTGTGGGCGAAAACGAACTATCACCGGCCGACCGCAAAGATTACCAAAACGCTATCAAGCTTGTTCAGTTCTTCTCTCAGGATTTTGCCGTAGCCGAACACCTATCCGGCAAGCCTGGACAGTACTTTACCCTCGAACAAACGCTGGTAGGAATTGAGGAAATTCTGAACGGGAAACCAGTGGCTGAGCAATCCGCCGATACTTCCCAGGCTACCAAAAAATCATGAGCCACCCGCCGATTGACGCACCAGAATTATCCGTTATCGCTCGTTCACCGTTTCATGTCTACTTCGAAGGACCAGCTCAGACCGTCACTGCCAGCAACAAAGTCGGCCAGTTTGATATCCTCGCGGGGCACGCTGATTTCTTTTCCATGCTGACCCCAGGAGAAGTCGTCATAGAGACACCGTCCGAACCGATAACTTTTACTATCAGCAACGGGATTATCACTGTCCGCGACAATGAAGTGATGTTATTTGTGAACATGTAGCTACGTAGACGACGGTGCGATCTACTGCATCACGATATAGTCAAAGGCATAGCCGCCTGGGGCAACCGCACCGTTCACGCCGATACTGAATCCCCAGGCAGTACGGCTGACATAGACGCTCCCCATACCCGAGCCGACAGTAGTCACGACCACATGGGGGGTGTTACTATATTGACTCCGAAAAGCCACTTGCGCCAAAATACCGTTGCCACCACCAGTCCCTATATTAGCTGCCACGGTGCCCGAAGCATCATTACCGCTAATCGACACCGTGCCATTTGCCCCAAGTGCCGAGCCAGGGCCAACGCCCGGAGCTGCACCCCTGGTAATAACGTGCCCGCCGATAGTTAACGTACTGTCTGACACCAGGCTACTAGCCTGGAAACTTCTAGCCGACAGCACACCGCCCACTGCTAGATTGCCCGATATATTGACGCTGTTATTGACCGTCAGCAATTGACTCATAGTCACAGCCCCCTGCAGTCGTGTCAGCCCCAACACGGTCAAATCCTTGCGAAGGTTAAGGTTCGACACCGTACCGTCACCGTTGACCGTCAACTGGCTAATCGACGTCACGCCAGCCTGCAGGTTTGCCAAGCTTGCATCTGACGCCGAGAACTTACTGTTGAGCGTCAGTTGACCGGCAATACTCACATCGCTCCCAACTGTTACTTTGCCGTTAAAGCGGGAATTAGGACCAATCACAAGCTCTTCTGACGAGTTACCGACCGGGTTGCGGCTGACTCCCAACTTATCTAAAACGCCCGAGCTCAGCGTGACTTGGCCCTGGTTCAATCCAGTGCCGGCAGTGGTCTGGCTTTGCATGACAAAAAAGATAATTCCCGCATTCACCGCCAATATCACTACTACTACCGCCAGGCCAATAAACGTCGCTTTGTGGCT
>DIZP01000037.1:28447-30241 GCA_002429375.1 bacterium UBA6025
ATTACTTGTCTGTAGTATACCGCTTAACCTTACGCCGGGCAAACTTCCCTTTCCGCTCTGACGATTGACTTGCAAAATTATCCTGTTTCGTCAACAATGGAACCATGCCAAAGAGGTTAACGGGATGGATAGGGGTGTGTTTGATTTTGGCATTTTGTGTTGCCGCTCGAACGACAGCTGTCTACGCCGACCCGCTGCAATCCACCAATTATCGATTCGATGAAAGTACCATTGGTGCAGGTGGCCTCATCCAGTCCAGCTCGGCCAACTATCAAGGCACCGATGCGGTCGGAGACGTAGCGATCGGTAACGCGGCTTCGACGAACTATCAGGTTAATGCCGGCTCCAAAACGACCAACGATCCAACCTTGTCTTTTTCGCTCAACAGCGGTGGCATTAATTTTGGCAGCTTTACCGCTAGTAGCGCGACCGTGACGACCGCCAGCTTCTCGGTCTCTGACTATACCAGCTACGGCTACGTCGTACAGATTGTAGGTGGACCTCCCACCAACGGTAGCCACACCCTTCCGGCCATGACCACGACCGGCGCGTCGCAATCAGGTATCGAACAATTCGGTATCAACCTGGTGGCTAATACGTCGCCCAGTTCGGTTGGGGCCAACCCCGATAATGGGCAGTTCGGCTTTGGGGCGGCAACCACTAACTACGGAACGTCAAATCAGTACCGCTATGTCAGCGGCGAAACAATCGCTCAAGCTCCCAAAAGTTCAGGTCTGACCGCTTATACTATTAGCTACCTGGTGAACGTCGCCGGTCTGACCCCTGGTGGACAATATACGAGTGACCAAACGCTTATCGTGACCGGCACCTATTAGTTCTCCCCTGTGGTTGTTTTTGTGTCATGATTTAAAAATCCAAGCGAATTATCTGTTGACATGCTATAACGCTCGTGGTATTCTGCAATCAACAAGCACTTAAAAATAAAAAAGCGAAAAAACAAAATGAAAAAACAGTCAAAACTACTAACACGATCATTAAGCGTCACTATGCTCGTAGCAGCTCTGCTATCTCAAGTACTGCCTTTTGGCTCGGTCTACGCTGCCCAAATCACTAACCGTAGTTTGACTCTTCAGGCTGGTGTGACCGATGGAGGTTCAATGCCTGGTGGCGTGGTGAATCACTTGTTTAGCTTTACTTTACCCAGCGGAACGACCGTTGGCTCACTTCAGTTCGAGTACTGTATGCTTGCTGCCGGTGCGTGTACGATGCCGACCGGCCTTGACACGACTAGCGCCACCCTCGCCAGCCAAAGTGCCGCGACTGGCTTTACTATGGTTAATACGACCAACGGCGCTCCTTACCTGACACGCACGGCTGCCGTCATTGCCGGCAACCCGCTAGCCGTCAGCTATCAATTGGCGAATGTTACCAACCCAACCACACCAAATCAAACATTCTACGTTCGCATTACCTCCTTTGCCAGTGTGGACGCTACGACCGGCGCGACCGATACCGGTACGGTCGCCGCTAGCACCGCCGCACAGATTTTTCTAAGTGGTACTATGCCAGAGTCGCTCGTATTCTGTACCGGGGCTACCATTGGTCTTACTGTTGGCGTTCCAGACTGCGCAAAGGCTGGGGTTGGCACCATCGCCTTTAACCAGCTATTCTCGCCAACCGATACCGCCACCGCCAGCTCTCAAATGGCCGCTTCGACCAACGCTGGCTCTGGGTATGTTATCAGTGTCAACGGCCCAACGTTGACATCGGGATCAAATACTGTCGCTCCAATGGCCGCAGCTATAACTGGTGCTCACGGTATTAGCCAATTCG
>DIZP01000036.1:0-33174 GCA_002429375.1 bacterium UBA6025
TCTTTGCTCCACAGCGTCAAATCTGGCGTGACCGGCATCTGGCAAGTCTCAGGCCGCAGCGAATTATCGTTTGAAGAGCGGATCGAACTCGAGCTCTTCTATGCCCAAAACTGGACCTTCTGGTTGGATATCAAAATCCTGTTCAAGACCATCGGCGTCGTTTTACGTAAGCGGGGAGCTAAATAAATTTGGAATTAATTAACGCATTAATAGTGGGGTTATCAAAATGAACTTGCCATCTGCCAAAAGCCATCTTCCAAAAGCCAAACAATCACCCCGCGTGGCGATTGTCGCCGATTGGCTCACCAATATGGGTGGTGCCGAAAATGTCGTGCTGGCGCTGCACGAAGCGTTCCCCGATGCGCCAATCTATACCAGCGTCTATACGCCCGAAACGATGCCGGCGTTCGAAGACCTCGACGTTCGGACGACCCACCTGCAGAACTTATCAGCGCCACTCAGAAAGTTTCACAAGTTTTTTCCAATGTTACGAGTGCGTGCCTTTCGGAAGCTCGACTTATCCGAGTTCGACATCATCATCAGCAGCTCCAGTGCCGAGGCCAAACAGGTACGCAAGACTCGTCCTGACCAGGTTCATATCTGTTACTGCCACACCCCCATCCGCTATTATTGGAGCCACTACGCCGAATATAAAAAAGATCCCGGCTTTGGTAAACTCAATTGGCTGGTTCGCCTGATAATGCCTTTAATGATACCGAGCCTCAAAAAAGCCGATTACGCCGCCGCGCAAAAAGTCGATATCTTCATCGCCAACAGTTCCGAAGTTCAAAAACGAATCAAGCAGTACTACAAACGAGCCTCGACGGTCATTCACCCGCCAGTTGACGTCAACCGATTCGAACCCGCCCGCGCCCGTGGCGAATACTACGTGGCCTTAGGCCGTCAGGTACCGTACAAGCGCATCGACCTGGCAGTTGCCGCCGCAACCCAACTGGGCATTCAACTGCGCGTCTATGGCAACGGCAGCGAACACAAACACCTGGTGGCTATGGCTGGCCCCACCGTACGATTTTTTACCGATCGTTTTGGTGACGCCTCCGACATCGCCGTGGCCACCGCCCTCAGCCGGGCCAAGGGTTATCTCTTTCCAGCCGAAGAAGACTTTGGCATCGTTCAGGTCGAGGCACTGGCGGCCGGCGCTCCCGTTATCGCCTACGCCAAGGGCGGCACGCTCGATATCATCCAAGACGACGAAAGCGGGGTGTTGTTCAGGCACCAAACCGTCGCCTCACTGGTGGCGGCGATTAAAAAAGCCGAGGCGGCAACGTTCCTGCCCGGAACGTTGCGCCGCAAGGCCAAACGGTTCGACAAAGGCCTGTTCATTACCAAAATCCATAAGATTGTCAGCGATCAACTGACCGACTAACCGGCCGACAGCACCCTACTCTACTCAACTTAACTTAAGGAATCACGTTTACACTGAGACAAAGTTTATGACCAATAAAATTACACAGCGGATATCTAGCATCCTAGGCTCCAAGAAATTCTTCGCAGCCTTCATAATTCTGTTTGCCGTCCAGGCCCTCTGGATGGCCATCAACGTCCAGTATCCGATGGCCTTTGACGAGAGCTACCACTTCGGCATCATCCAGATCTATTCTCACCAATGGTCGCCGTTCATCTCGACGCTTTCCGAGCACTACTCCAGCGGTTACGGTGATCTGACCCGCTACGACTCCTACCTGTACCATTACCTGATGAGCTTTCCGCTTCGTTTGATCGCTCTGTTTACCGATGTCCAGGTCGTTCAGATTATTTTACTTCGCCTGGTCAACATTGCCATATTTATCACTGGCCTGTTCATGTTCCGGCGCCTGTTTCGCCAAGTCCACATCTCCGATCGCCTGACCAATTTCGCACTGCTGGCGCTGACCCTGATTCCAACTGTCCCGTTTCTGGCGGCTACCATCAACTACGATAACTTGGTCTTTTTGATGGTAGCGGTAGTCACGAGCCTGGCGATTACCTGTAGTAACGCCATAACTAAACACAGACGACTCCCGGCCACCAGTTTCCTGCTGTTACTGACTCTCGGCAGCCTGGCCACCCTGGTCAAGTACGCCTTTGCACCCGTTATTGCCGCCATCATGATATATCTTCTAGTTCTCGTTATTCGAACGCCTTCCAAAGCCGGCCTGTGGCTCAGCCTAGTCGGCTCTTTCAAGTCGCTAGACCGCGGCCTCCAGGTAGGCCTAGTAGTCGCAGTCCTGCTGGGCGGAGGTCTGTTCGTCGAACGATATGGTGTCAATCTGGTCCAATACCACAGCCTGGCGCCAGATTGCAGCGACGTCCAAGAGCTACCAAGCTGCCTCCAGTATGGCCCATGGGGGCGGAACTACCAGCTGGCAACCAACGTCAAAGCCAATAACCCGCCACTTGACCCTCCCATCGCCAAATTCCCGCAGGTCTGGACGGGTGACATGTTATACCGGCTGTATTTTGCCATCGATCGAAATTTTAAGGAGTACCCGCCTCTTCTGATCCCGGTCCTAGTGGCTGGGGTGGTCGGACTGAGTGGTGTCGTGCTTAGTCTGGTATATTGGCGCTCCATCCTGGCTACCGACCGGCACCTGTTGCTGTTCATGGCCATCGCCGGACTATACCTGCTCAGCCTCCTCTATGACAACTTTTCTGAGTACCTCCAATACCATACCTTGGTGGCCGTCAACGGCCGCTACGCCATAGTCATTCTACCGCTGGTTTTAGTCTGGCTGGGTCTGGCCTACCGGCGGTTTTTTACCACCATCTTCAAAGTCCAGACCAAAGTGGCCGTACCGCTGGCCTCGGCGCTACTGATTTTGCTACTTCTCCAAGGCGGCGGCGTGGCCGACTTCCTAGTCAACAGCCAGACCAGTGATTATTGGGACAATCAGACGGTGGTCGATATTAACCTAGGACTCCAAAAAGCGGCCACGCCATTCGTACTGGGCCGGTAGCCATGGCGCCGACCTATAACCTCGAGGTGTTATACTAGAAACCAGATTTTATGAAAGTATTTGTCCAAATCCCCTGCCTAAATGAAGAAGACACCCTGGAGTCAGTTGTTAAGTCGATTCCAGCCAAGATCAAACACGTCGATGAGGTCGTAATCTTGATAATCGACGACGGCTCGAGCGATGGCACCCTCAAGGTCGCTAAGCGGCTGGGTGTCAAGGATTTCGTGATCCATACCCGTAACATGGGGCTGGCCCGGTCATTTCGCGACGGCGTCGACTACGCCCTGTCCCACGGTGCCGATATCGTCGTCAACACCGACGGCGACAACCAATACCCCCAAGCCCGCATCGCCGACCTAGTCCAGCCGATTATCGCCGGCCAAGCCGATATTGTCATCGGCGATCGGCAAGTCTACCAAATCGCCCATTTTTCACCATTTAAAAAACTGATGCAACGGTTCGGTAGCTTCATCGTTAACAAAGCCGCCGGTACCAACGTGCCCGATGCCGCCAGCGGCTTCCGGGCCTACTCCCGCCAATCGCTGTATCGCCTGAATATCGTCACCCAGTTCAGTTATTGCATGGAGACGATTATTCAAGCTGGCAACAAGGGCCTACGATTGTCGAGCGTGGCGATTGAAACCAATCCCAAAACCCGTGAATCGCGCCTATTTAAAAATACCGCCCAACACATTATGAAGTCAGCCGAAGCCATTATCCGCAGCTATCTGATGTACAAACCTTACATCGCTTTCAATGCCCTCGGTATTTTGTTCGCCATTGCCGGTGTCATCCCGTTTATTAACTTCGGTTTAGCTGTGCTGCGCGGTGACTCTGATGGCCACGTCCAGTCGCTGGTGTTCGGCTCGGCCATGCTGGTCGGCGCGCTGCTGTCGTTCGCCCTGCTCATCATCTCTGACCTGCTCCGCATCAACCGTACCTTAATCGAAGATCAGACCGAGCGCCTAAGGGAAATCCAATATAAAAAGTAAGCGATAATCTATGTCACAAACTTTTTTACCAAAACTTACCACCGTCGCCCAAACCGTATCGCGCTCACCGCTAGTTCGATTAGTGCGACGCCATAAACGCTTGTTGGCCAGCTTAATTATTTTGGCCTTTTTTATATTTATTGGCTACTACTTGATAGCCAACCCCCAAATTATCCAAAACATCCTCCATATCGGCTACGCCAATACTATATCAATCATCGGTGGATACACAGCGGTTTTGCTAACCAACGTCGGTATTATGTACGCCACCATCCGCTTATGTAAGAAAAAATTGCCACTTAAAAGCGGCACCCTCTTGATGATCTATTCCAGCGTCATCAATTTCTTCGGACCGCTCCAAAGTGGGCCAGGTGTGCGAGCAGTTTATTTAAAGGCCAAGACCGGCTTGCGGATCCGTGATTTTACCTATGCTATGTTGTTTTACTACTTCTCGTTTGCAGCCCTTAACACCTCGCTATTATTTGTTAATACTATGCCGTGGCTGAGCCTACTTGGCGTTGTCCTGGCGATTGCCATGCTGGCAGCTGGGACTTATAAATTCGCCTCTAGTTTTCTTAAAAAATATATCATCTATATCTTTGCGCTGTCGGCTGTTCAAATTGTATTTCTGATTGGTATCTACGCGGTCGAGCTAGGCGCCGTTAACCCAGCGGTCCACTATAGCCTAGCCCAAATAGCGGCTTTCACGGCCAGCGCCAACCTGTCGTTGTTTGTCTCGCTCACACCGGGGGCAATTGGTATTCGTGAAGCTTTCCTGATTTTCTCACAGTCGCTCCACCACATACCGCTCAGTGCCATCGTAGCCGTCGGTATCGTCGATCGGGCAATCTATGTGGTCTTTTTGGCTCTGCTGTTCGTGCTGTCTAGCAGCCTCCATCTACGCGATATGTTTATTGGTAAGCAACAGCTCTAGCTGCTCTACTAAAACTTTATTTGAAAGTTTATCTTGGTATAGTTGTTCGCCAGCCTGGCCAATCTTGGCAAGCTCAGCTGGGTGCTGTTGGGCCCATATAACGGCGTCCGCCAAGGCTTGCGGATTGGCCCGTTCGACAATCAGGGCATCCTGTTTGTCTGTCCACAGGCCAGATTCTAAATTGTGCCCTATAATAACTGGTCGGCCCATCCGCATATACTGATAGGTTTTGCCGCCAATCACAAACTGGGCCTGGACACTGTCGCCAAACGGACCGGCCAAACAGACGTCGGATACCTGCATATAATCTCGCAGTTCTTCGATTGGGACCCACTTTTTGTGCACGATTGCGACCCCATCGTGTTGGGCTTGCTCGATAATAGATTTTGCCTTGTCTTTTCCACCGACCAAGGTCAGCCTGATGTCCTGGTCTTTCAACAGGCGCATCGCCGCGATGATGGTATCCAGTCCCTGGAGCGGTGTCATCATGAGGCCGTAATAAAAAACGTTAAATGGCCGCGATGTTCGCGTTTTTAGCGCAGGCGACAGACCGAATGTTTTCTCGTCGGTACTGACAATTAACGGAACGTACTTATCGAGCGGCAACCTCATCAGTTCGGCCGAATATCGAGCGTGTGAAGCCGAATCGGTGACAATCAGATTGGTTGATTTAAGCCAAAATCGATAGATATTGTGCAAGATTTTAGCCGCCATATTGTCAGGATTCAATTTGTGATGTTCGTACACCACCCATTCAATCAGGTTAATAAACTCGTCAAAAATAAGCGGCTTACCCAACGTTGCCAAGCGGACGAACGGCAGCATCTCGTAGCCCCGAAAGGTCAAAAAGTATAGATCTGGACGCTGCCGAATACGAGCGACCAGCAGCTTCCACATTACCTCCGGATAGCGCAATAGTCCCTTGTGCCGATTCTTGATAATGATCAACTCGACCCCATCAATGGCTCCAAAGGCCGTCCGCAGCGTCTTAGCCCGAATGTAATCAGGTTGGTTGTAGCAGGTTATTAAACAGATTTTTTTCACTTAAAACTATTATACTTTATCTCCACATTACACCTACTATCTACCCTCTACTACTTTCCACCTACCAAATCCCACTCATGCTATAATTTAATAACTATGTGGGCGAAACAAAAAGGATTTACGATTGTCGAACTTCTAATTGTTATTGTCGTGATTGGCATCTTGGCGGCAATCAGTATCGTCGCCTACAACGGCATCCAGCAGCGTGCTCAAACAGCGACGCTCATGTCGGATCTCGACAACGCCGCAAAGCAGCTTAAAATTGACCAGACGATTAACATGATCTACCCGGCAACCGTTGCCGCCGCTAATAGCGGTCAGGGTCTCAAGGCAAGCCAGGGTGTTACTTACCGTTACAGTGTCGATAACATCAGCACGCCACACACCTTTTGTCTGGCGGCGCTCTACGGGTCTTCGATCATCTATTCGATTACAGAATCGGGTGCCCCTAACCCGGGCAGTTGTGTTAATCTCGCCTATGGTGCCAGCTCGCCAAGCGCTCTCCTCACCGACGGTAACACCGCAACGAATCCATACTACAGCCTAGGTGTTGGGCTTCAATCAGTCACCGTTGACCTTGGCTCGATCCAAGACGTCTCTATGATTAAGATTTGGCACTACTATTCAGATGGCCGCACCTACTTCGCCACCAAAACTGAAGTCAGTACCGATAATATTAGCTGGTCGACGGTTTATGACAGCGCGGTATCTGGCACCTACGCAGAAAACTCGACTGGAAAAACCCACAACTTCTCAATGACAAAAGTTCGCTACGTCCGTGACTGGTTAAATGGCTCGACTAGTAATACCGGCAATCACTGGGTTGAAATTCAAGCCTACTAACTACTCTGCGCCGCACAACCGGCCTACTTCCACAATATTCCACCTACCAACTCTGTAATTTATTCGACCGTCACGCTCTTGGCAAGATTCCGTGGCTGATCAACGTCGTTACCCCGATTCACGGCTACGTAGTAGGCAAACAGCTGCTGGACGACGTTAATGACGATTGGCGCCAAAAGGATCAGCTTGGTATCGATCCGCAGGACCGACTCGGCCTCGATATCCTTGCCACTATTGGTAATAGCCAGGACGTGACCGCCACGGGCATTGACCTCGGATAGGGCACTCAGGCTTTTGTCGAACAACCAGTTATCCAGTAATAAGGCAACTTCAAAGAAGCTGTCGTCAACCAGCGCAATTGGACCATGCTTCAGTTCACCGGCGGCATAGCCTTCAGCTTGGATATACGAGATTTCCTTTAGCTTCAATGCGCCTTCGAGCGCGACAGGAAAGAGTGTGTCACGTCCAAAGTAAAGGGCATGGTTGTAATGGGCGTACTTCTTGGCAACTTCTGCAATTTGGTCTTTATAGTTGGCAATCACCGCTTCAATTTCATCGGGCAGTTGGTCTAATTCTTCGATGTAGCTGGCGGTGTCTTGCACTCCTACTCCCTTTGCCTGAGCTACCTGAATACCAAACATGACCATGGCCGCCACTTGTGAGGTAAAGGCCTTAGTAGAGGCGACAGATATCTCTGGACCGGCATGAACGTAGACTCCACCATCGACTTCACGGGCGATTGTCGAACCAACGGCGTTAATGATACCCAGCGTCTTGACACCGCGCCGCTTAATCTCACGCAGACAAGCCAAGGTATCGGCCGTTTCACCGGACTGAGAAACTACCAAGACGACGGTATTTTTAGGCAGATGGAATGAACGGTAGCGAAGTTCCGAAGCCGTGGCGACGTCAATCGTTAGTCCGTCAACCAGTTGCTCTAGGTAGTACGAGCTCAGAAGCCCGGCGTAATAAGCCGTGCCACAGCCAATGATTGTGACGTGTTCGATTTCTCTAAGTTCCTCGGTACTTAAATTCAAACCGCCCAATTTGATCAGTTTATCCTTTACGTTAACCCGCCCGCTAAGGGTTGAACGTAATGTTTGGGGTTGTTCGCTAATTTCTTTCAACAAGAAATGGTCGTAACCTTGTTTTTGAATGGCTTGCATGTCGACTTCAATTGTTTCGACACGGGCCGAAATCGGTTGGGCGCTCATATCCTGCAGCTCAACACCGTCGCGTCGGCAAACGGCAATTTCACCATCGTTCAAGTAAATCGCCTGGTCAGTATGACCGACTAGCGCCGAGGCGTCACTGGCAATAATCGTCTCGTCGTCATTGACGCCGATAATCAGCGGGCTACCCATACGGGCCACGATAATTACGTCCGGCTCACGGGTTGATACGACCGCGATCCCATAAGTGCCGACGACAAGCTTGAGGGCCTGGGTGACCGCATCAACTAACAACGTGTCCTTGTCGTACAGAGAATCGACCAAGGCCGCCAAGACCTCAGTGTCGGTTTGACTAATAAAACTATGGTCCTTCAGCTCGGCCTTTAACTCTTTATAATTCTCGATAATACCGTTGTGAACCAGGTATATATCGCCTGCTTTATGAGGATGGGCATTCGTCTCAGATGGCTCACCGTGTGTCGCCCATCTGGTATGACCAATACCAACCGTGTCTTTATTCTCGTGCGATGAAACCAATTTGTCTAATTCATTGACTTTGCCTTTTGCCCGCAACAACGTTGCCTGGTTATTATCCCCTAGCGTCACGATGCCAGCCGAGTCATAGCCGCGATACTCCAACCGTCGCAGACCACTCGTTAAAACACTTTGCGCTTCACGTTCACCGATGTATCCGACGATTCCACACACACTGCACTCCCTAAACTGTTATGTTAGTAAAAATTTATTTCTTATGACCGAGCGCTTGATTGATTCGAGTTGACGAGTCGGCCTTTACGATACCACGAATGTCAGTGCCAACTCCGAAAACCATCTTGATATTATATTCTTTACATACCTCAGTTTCCGGTATCGCTTTCTCCGAGTCCCTGTCTCCACCATTGGCAAATATAAGTTCTTCGTCTGGATATTTTTTAGCAATCAGCTTTAGTGTTTCTATAACCGGAGGATCCTGATCCACTGCTATCATGACTTCGTCAACATATTTCAGGGCAGTTACTAGTCGGGCTCGGTTCTGCTGGCTCAAAATGATTTTGTCTTTTTTCAAGACCTGCTGAACGTCATTATTAACCACCACGATTAGTCGATTGCCAAGTTTGGCGGCGGCTTCAACCATATCCAGATGACCGCCATGCAGTGGATTGAAGAAGCCACTAATTATTACTGTTTTCATCGAAAGCTCCTATATTATTTATCTAATCTACACAACGGCATACAGGATAGCGACGGACCGTCGGACACTCTAGGGTCAAAAGTGGCCAGAGACGAGTTCCAGACCCGCCAGCAATAATTACTGTAATCATTGTTCCATTATACGGTACATACCCAGCCCTCGGCTACTTATGGTTAAATAAGGCTATGGAATTTAATTTTTGTCGCCGTTGCGGTACACCACTGACCAATTTACAAAACCACGTCTACCGATGCGACAATGGCCATACCATTTTTGCCAATACCTCGCCCACGATTGGCATCTGGCTAGTCAACGAACGCGACGAAGTTCTGGTTGCCACGCGTGGTATCGAACCAGGTAAAGGCCTCTACGATACACCTGGTGGCTTTGTTGACGGACCGGAATCGTACGAACAAGCACTTGCCCGCGAACTCCAGGAAGAACTTGGCCTAACGCCCGATGATTACCACGACGTTCAATATCTCATCAGCGGTACCGACGATTATAGTTACGGCGGCGAGAACGTCCCCATTCTGAGCGTCATCTTTTGGGCCCGTGTCTCGAGCCAGCTTCGGTTTACGGCCAACGACGACGTCGCCTCGGCCGAGTTTATCCCCATACGCGATATCGCCATCGAAAAACTACACCTGGCGACCATTCAAGCCAGCATCCGTCGACTTCAAGAATTGTTGTAAATTTTGCCTACTTGCACTTGGCTGCAATTCTACCATGCCAAACCACGCTAAACCTTATATAATAGGGGATATGAATATTATCGTCACAGGCGGTGCGGGGTTTATTGGCTCGAATTTCGTACACTATGTCTACCGAGAGCGACCAGATTGGCATATTACCGTACTCGACGCCCTCACCTACGCGGGTAACCGCGCCAACCTGGAAGGTCTTGATCCAGCCAGGTTCACGTTCGTCGAAGGTAACATCACCGATGCGGCACTGGTCGACAGACTCGTGGCCGAGAACGACGCCGTCGTCCATTACGCCGCCGAGTCACATAACGACAACTCGCTGCAAAATCCCCGCCCGTTCCTCGATACCAACATTATCGGTACCTACACGATCCTGGAAGCCGTCCGTAAACACGGCAAGCGCCTGCACCACATCTCGACCGACGAAGTTTATGGCGACCTGGAACTGGATGACCCCAACCGATTCACCGAAAACACTGCCTACAATCCTTCCAGCCCCTACTCGGCCACCAAAGCCGGCTCGGACTTACTGGTTCGCGCCTGGGTACGCAGCTTCGGCGTCATGGCCACCATTTCCAATTGCTCCAACAATTATGGGCCATACCAACACGTTGAGAAGTTCATTCCTCGACAGGTGACCGAGATATTGGAAGGTCGCCGACCAAAACTCTACGGCACCGGCGAACAGGTCCGTGACTGGATCCACACCGAAGATCACAGCTCGGCCGTCTTAACGATCTTAGAGAAGGGCGTGTCGGGTGAAACCTACCTGATTGGGGCCGATGGCGAAAAGGATAACAAATCGGTTATCGAATTAATCCTGAAACTAACCGGCCAAGACCCAACTGCCTATGACCACGTCAACGACCGACCGGGCCACGACATGCGCTACGCGATTGATTCCACCAAGCTGCGCACCGAACTTGGCTGGAGGCCCCACTACACCGACTTTGAAGCCGGCCTGAAAGTCACGCTTGATTGGTATAAAGACAACCAAGCCTGGTGGAAACCACAAAAGGAAGCGACTGAAACTAAATACAAAGTGCAGGGTCAATAATGGGTAAGTCACCGATTGAATTCGGCAAACAACTCACCTCCCACACTACGCCAATCCCGGGTCTGATCGTCTACCACCTGCCCGTTCACGGTGATAGCCGTGGCTGGTTCAAAGAAAACTGGCAGCATGAAAAAATGACCTCTATCGGCCTGCCCGACCTTGGTCCGGTTCAAAATAACATCAGTTTTAACGAGCAGCGCGGTGTCACCCGCGGCATTCACGCCGAGCCGTGGGATAAATATATCTCTATCGCCACCGGGCGTATCTTTGGCGCCTGGGTTGACCTGCGCGAAGGCGATAGCTTCGGGACTGTGTTTACGACCGAGCTTGACCCGTCAAAGGCCATCTTTGTGCCTCGTGGCGTCGGCAACTCCTACCAGGCGCTCGAAGATAACACCGCCTACACCTATTTGGTGAATGAGCACTGGAGCGCCGAAGCGCAATCCCAGTACACTTTCCTGAACCTAGCCGACAAAACGGCTAATATCCAATGGCCAATTCCACTTGATCAAGCCGAGTTATCCGAAAAAGACAAACTGCATGCCAGCCTGGACGACGTCGTGCCGATGAAACCCAAAAAGACACTCATCGTCGGCGCCTACGGCCAACTTGGGCGGGCGCTGCAGCTGGAATTTCCCGATGCTGAATGCGTTGACCGCGACACCTTTGACCTCAGCGACCCGGCGATTATCATTGCCCGCAACTGGCGTCAATATGGATTGATCCTCAATGCCGCCGCCTACACAGCCGTTGATTTGGCCGAGACCGATGATGGCCGAAAAGACGCCTGGGAAAGCAACGCTAGCGCTCTGACCAATTTAGCCCACATCTCGAATAACTTCGGCGTGACCTTGGTCCATATTTCAAGCGATTACGTCTTTGACGGCACGATAGCCAATCACCTCGAGACAGAGCGGTTTAGCCCACTTGGTGTCTACGGCCAAACCAAAGCGGCCGGTGATCTTGTCATTACTTCTTCCAAGCGGAGTTATATCGTCCGCACCTCGTGGGTAATTGGCGACGGCAACAACTTTGTCCGCACCATGCGCTCGCTGGCCGAGAAAGGTGTCAAGCCCAGTGTCGTCAACGACCAGATCGGTCGCCTGACCTTCACTAGTGACCTGGCTAGGGCTGTTAAACACCTGGTAGATACGGATGTCGAATATGGCACCTACAATCTCACCGGTGGTGGCCCCAGCGCTAGCTGGGCGGACGTCGCCGCTGACGTCTACGAGCTGACCGGCCACGATAGGAACGACGTGATGGGCGTAACCACGGCCGACTATTACGCCGGCAAAACAGGAATCGCCCCACGCCCCTTACAAAGTACTTTGAATCTTGATAAGATAAAAGCCACAGGTTTCGTTCCAACAGATTGGCGCGAGGCATTACAAGAATATTTATCGGGTGGCGATAAGGAGAACTCGTGAAGGGAATTATTTTAGCAGGCGGTTCAGGTTCACGACTGTGGCCGATTACCAAGGGTATTAGCAAGCAGCTGATGCCGATTTATGACAAGCCGATGATCTACTACCCGCTCACCACCCTGATGCTGGCGGGTATCAAAGACATCCTGATTATCACGACACCCGAAGACCAGTCCCAGTTCCAACGCCTACTAGGCGATGGCTCGCAATGGGGTATCCACTTGCAGTATACCGTCCAGCCCTCACCAGACGGCCTGGCCCAAGCCTTTATCATTGGCGAGGAGTTCATCGGCAGCGATAGCGTCGCGCTGGTACTGGGTGACAATATTTTCCATGGCTCAGATCTTGGCACGTCACTTAAAACTTGTATTGATCCAAACGGTGGTACGGTCTTTGCTTACCGCGTCTCCGACCCGGAACGTTATGGTGTAGTTGAGTTTGACGAAAATAATCAGGCGATCTCAATCGAAGAAAAACCCAGCCAACCAAAGTCAGACTTTGCCGTGGTTGGCCTGTATTTTTACGACAATGACGTTGTCGAGATTGCTAAAAACGTCCAACCCAGCGAACGTGGCGAACTCGAGATAACTAGTATTAACGCGGAATACCTGAAACGCGGTAAACTGACCGTCACGACACTCGATCGCGGCGATGTCTGGCTCGACACCGGTACGATTGATTCCATGACCGACGCGGCCGACTATATCCGAGTCGTCCAAACTCGTACCGGCCTGATTATCGGCAGCCCCGAAGAGGTTGCTTATCGCGAAGGATTTATAAATGCCGAGCAACTGGCCGTACAAGCAGCTCCACTTAAAAAATCAGGGTATGGTGACTATCTAAAATAATGCCAAATAGGCTCAGCAAATGGAAAATCTTGTTACGGCAAGTCTTTGGAGTGTAGCTAACTTTAGTTGTCTCGAGTTTGATTGTATATAAACCTATTGGATGTAAAATAGTTTACGATCATACCTACCAAGCTGCCTATTCCTACACATATAAAAACTGCGTAGGTTAAATCTTTAAGAAATGTTATTGAAATAGCATACACGACGTAATTAACAACAGCCCCAAAAATCATAAGACTTAGATAGTGCGTATATTCTTTCCATAATTTATTATGCAGAGATTTTTTATTCCTAAAAGTTAGGTTGCGGTTAATTAGCCATGTGACTGTGGCGGCCGTAGCAAACGCAGGTATACGGGAAACATAAGCCCCAAGCAATGGTATTAGAAAAAAAGTAATTGTTGCGTCAACTAAGTAGCCCGCTACTCCAGAAATTCCAAACAAGAATAATTGTCTTACGATTGTCTTATTTATCACTCTGTAGCAAACCTCTGATCGACGGTATGCTTAAATACTTCATATGCTTTGCTTCGCGTCGGCCCTGGGTTACGGTTCGCAGGACGATACCAATAGTAATTGACAGAAATCCGCAAATTGCCAATGAGACAGCGAAGACAAATGTTGGTATTTTTGGCACAAGGTGAATCTGAGTAAATTCAATCAATAACGGAATAATTAATATGAGGGCTACGAGCTCAAGAACAGCACCGATTATTCCCCAAAACTCTCGCGGTTTCTCTGTTGAGTAGAGCCGAAAAATCATTCTTAAGATTTTTACACCATCTTTGTATGTCGACAGCTTACTTACGGAGCCTTCTGGGCGCTCTGAGTATGGCGTGCTGACTTCCCCATACGGCAAACGCATCTCAAGTGCGTGTACAGATAGTTCAGTTTCCGTCTCAAAACCATATGAGTCAGCCGTAAATGACTTAACGAAGCGACGCGAAAATACCCTATAGCCAGAAAGCATGTCGGTGAAGTTACCGTCAAAAATTCTCTGCACCGAACCAGTCAATAGCTTATTGCCAAGTCGATGTCCTGGGCGATAATTTTCATTATCAGTCGACTCTTCAGCTCGACAACCCACTACCATATCAAGGTCTTCGTCAATCAATTTCTGTACCATACCCGAAGCAGATGCAGCGTCATAGGTTGCATCGCCATCAACCATAATATAGATATCAGCATCGACATCAGCAAACATACGACGAACGACATTACCTTTTCCTGCCAATTTAACAAACTTAACTATTGCGCCGGCCTTTGATGCAACTTTTGAAGTGTTATCTTGTGAATTATTATCAAAGACATAAACACTAGCCTGTGGTAGTGTTTTTTTGAAATCCTCAACGACTGTAGCAATAGCTGCTTCTTCGTTGTAGCATGGAATAATTACTGCGGTTCGTGGTCGATTACTCATTGTGTTAACTAACTCCTGTGATGTTATTGTAACATGGCGGTTAAGCGTTTATCTGAATTCAAAACTACGAGAACCTACCGTAATACATAGCTCTATATGCTTTTAGCGCATTAATATTGACTAATCTAGAGCTACTGATAATTGTCAAAGATACAATAGTATAATGCTTGTAATTATAGTATAATAAAACAAAAGGCGTTTAAAATAAACAATGAAATATGTAACCAAAAAAACATTTCCAAAAAAAATAATCATCGCTAGCGCCGTGATCATATTACTGGTTGCGGGGGCACTGACGTATGTATATGCTTTTAACGGCAACCTATTCGGCTGGAAAGCGTCCAATAACGTGCCCAGTGGCAATAACAAAATTGATTATGGTCCAGCGACATCTGAGCAGCAAAAAGCCGGAACTAATACTAAAACCAGCTCAGCCGACACTCCGCCCGCTCCTACACCAATTCCAAGCAGTACAAAGAAAAACGTTCAAGTTACTATTACGGCCGCAAATCAAAATGGATCAATCCTCCAGATTAGAGCCCTTATCGGTGCTGTCGAAAATACAGGTACATGTACCCTCGTCCTTACGCGTGCAGGACAATCTTCTGTTACAAAAACCGCTGGTACGCAAGCACTTTCGAGTACCTCAACCTGCCAGGGCTTCGACGTACCGACCTCTGAATTGTCCACCGGAACATGGCAAGCGCTTATTACCTATGACAGCCACACACTCACCGGATCTGCAACAAAAAGCATAACGGTACAGTAACCCATTATGAATGAGGCCATACTAAACACCCTGACAAAACATCAACGCCCCTCATCTATGTCGACTGGCACCCGTTACGCCATATATTTAGCATTATTCCTCGGGACTCTCTTCATTATGGCATCGAGCGTAACCTTTAATACCGCCCACGCAAGTCCAGTGGTCGGATTTAACGCCGGGCGTATTATCGACGACGGTGTATTTACAAACAGCAGTTCGATGAATGTCAGTCAGATTCAAGCTTTTCTAAGTAGCAAAGTGGCTACGTGCGACACCAACGGGACTCAAATAGCATCCGAGTACGGCTCAAGCCTCACGCACGCACAATATGCCGCTTCAAAAGGCTGGGCCGCGCCCCCTTATACATGTCTTAAGGATTATAGTGAAAATGGTATTAGCTCCGCTCAGATTATCTACAACCTTTCCCAGCAATACCAAATCAATCCGCAAGTTTTTATTGTGTTATTACAAAAGGAGCAGGGGCTTGTTACCGACACCTGGCCACTATCTACACAATACCGTACCGCGACGGGTTACGGCTGTCCTGACACCGCAGCCTGTGACACAACTTACTACGGTTTTACCAATCAAGTAACCTGGTCAGCTAAGATGTTCCGAGCGGTCATAAACAACAGCCCCACTTGGTATTCCCCCTATATACTTGGCAACAACAATATCCAATGGAACCCAAGTAGCTCATGCGGTAGCTCTACAGTAAACATCCAGAACCGTTCAACTCAGGCATTGTACGACTACACTCCATATCAACCAAATCAAGCCGCCCTTGACGCCGGCTATGGAATGGGTAATAGCTGTAGTGCTTACGGAAACCGCAATTTCTATCTGTACTTTACAGATTGGTTCGGGTCGACCTATTTCACACCGGTCACAAAATGTGACAGCAAAATTACAGGAGTTGTTTGCGTATGGAGCGTAAGAAAAAGTGATGGCTCACAATTCCTCACGTCGTCCGAGACCGAGCTAAGCAGCGCAATGTATAGTTACGGTTGGATCGATGAGGGTATCGATTTTTATGCGTCAAGTACACAAAAATCGGGAACAGTGCCCATTCATCGTTTACTCAATAACAACACGCACTATTACACTGCAGACCAGTCAGAATATAGTAGCCTGCTAAGTGCTGGTGGCTGGATAGATGAAGGCGTTCCGTTCTACGTCTACCCCTCGACCACTTCAACCAACGCATCGCACGGGATTTATCGGCTATATAACTCCAGTCTGAATCAGCATTATTGGACTCTTGATGAAAACATGAAGACCTATCTCATCAATACGGGCTATTCGCTGGAATCGAGCCCCTTCAACACCTTTAGTGGCCTGGTAGATCTGCCAATACCGGCGACCGGACGAATAAATATTTATGGGCTTAAGGAAAATGTTGGCCATTTCTACACGACGAGTTTACCTGAACTGGAATCTGTAGTTAAGCGGGGCTACCCGTATGATGGCGTGCTGACTACGGCGAGCGAAGCCAACGCTGGTACGGCAATATATCGGCTACAGTCTGCCGGTCGGCACTTCTACACTGCCAATGCCTCTGAACGAGATCTCGCCGTATCTAAGTATGGGTACACGTATGAAGGAATCGGATTCTATCTCGATGACAGCAGTGCTCAAATTTATCGACTAGACAACACAGAGAACGGTGGCTATCTATACACCAGCAATATTGACGATGTCATGGCACTCGCAAACGCTAACGGATGGGCCTACGAAGATGTGCTTGTCGACAAAAATAGTAACCCTTCCCCCGTGTATAGATTCCTGAATATATTGAATAACAGACACTTTTATACAATTGACATAAACGAAGGTGCACGAATAGCCAACAAGGGCTGGAAGTATGAGACGGTTGCATTCTACGCAGACACAAGCACCGGCCTACCCGTTTACCGACTACTCTCGTACGATAAGCATTTCTACACCACTAATGCTTCTGAGCGAGATCTCGCCGTAAGCAAGTATGGGTACGTGTATGAAGGGATAGCTTTTTACGTCAGTCAAACCGTAACGGGCCAGCCAGCCTACCGACTACAGGGAGGGAATGACGAGTACTTTTACACCGCCAGCAGCTCAGAAAAAGATCTCGCCGTAAGCAAGTATGGGTACGTGTATGAGGGTGAGGGATTCTATCTCCCGCCGGGTAACTAGTTTGGAGCTACGCGACACTTCTTATTCTCCCTGTTGTAGTGTATTATTTGTCATAGCGCACCAACCAACAATGGCTATAAGTTAGTATGAAAATAGTTACGTTACCTTCTATAAAAACTGCTCTGAGATTATCCTATATAGGTAAGGCCGAGATGTTATTCTCTGCTATTTTTACTGTAATCCTAGTGTCTGGCTACCTCCTATCGACATATGGAAGTCTAGACGCCGCCCCCCTAGGCGCAGGATCAATCTTGGTATACCTTTGTGGATCGGTAGTTATTTGGGCCATATTACTCTTTTGTTTCGCAGCTACCAAGCAATCACTGTTACGAAAATACGAAACCACTCGAGTCGCCTTACTGGAAAACTTCTCGGACAAAAAATTATGGCTCCTGACTTCCCTCGCAATATTTATCTGTTATCTTCCAATAATCTTACTATCCCTCTCCGTCTTGACCCCCGACTCTTGGAGTAGTATTGCCCAATCAACCGGTGGAGCGCCCCTAAGCAATGCTCATCCTATAATTTTTACGACATTTGTGAGTATCTTTATCCATATCGGCTTGTTGTTTGGAAGCGTGGAGGTTGGCGCCCTACTCTTTTCGCTCGTTCAGTCGGCAATTTTGGCGATGATTTTTGCTCAAATTATCGTGTGGATGCGCAAAGAAAAAATCAGCAGAGGTGTGATCATTGCAACATTTCTTTTTTATGCAATTCTGCCGATCAACGCCATCGCTGGGATTATCATGTGGAAGGATGTCTTATTTGCAGGCTTCGGTCTTTTATTCTTAATGCTACTACGGCAACTATACATAGAGAAGGATGCGTTCTTCACTAAGAAAAATGTTATATATTTTATCTTACTTGCGTTTTTATTTTGTACTTGGAGAAATAACGGTTTCTATGCATATCTTCTTTTCTTGATCTTAGCTATTATTATAAATCGAAAAACATTCTTCAATAAGAAGTATTTGTCCCTATTACTCTCGCCAATCTTTATGTTCGTTGGTTACTCGGTTTTAGTCACGTTAATAACAAGCCCGGCTCCAGGTACAGTAATGATGACAGTGCCCCTACAGCAAATTGCCCGAACAGTTAAATATCATAGCAACTCTATTTCCGAAGAAGATAGGCATACAATAGGCGAGATACTCTCTTACGAACAACTGGGCAAAGTTTATAACCCAAACCTAGCAGATCCCGTATTATATACCTTCAATGAAAAGGTGTTCAAGGAAAATGAAGGTAAATACATAAAATTATGGTTTAAACTTTTTATGGAACATAAGAAAACGTATATAGCCGCATCTCTATATAACACCTACGGATATGTCTATCCATTTAGCTCGTCCTCTACAATAACTGATATCACAATGGATAACGCAAGCCATTTTAACGCCCTGAAAGGATACTCTGACATCGCCTATAGCGATGGTGGCAAGCTGGCAGTAGGAAAGTACCGGGATCTTATTATGAGCATAGTTCCTCTCTTTCGTAATATAGGCTTCTACACTTGTATCATTCTACTCGGAGCATACATCGCGGTTATTAGAAGAAGACGGGAGCTTACAGGAGTATTTGTCATTCTGTCGTGTTTGTTCCTTACCACTATACTAGGCCCCGTCAACGGAGAGTTTAGGTACCTATACTTGTTTGTCATAGCTGCTCCATTTGTCATCGGGGCGGTCAATTCTGGTCATAATCTTAAGAGGAGTAAGTAAAGTCATGGTTAAAAAATTATTTATTAAAGATTACTTACGGAAATCTACATTATTAGTTAAGACCTACAGAAAAACCAAGAATCTATCTCCGGCAACAAGGCAACGGCTGCTTCGAATATCGCGCATTAAGAATATCCCAAAATGGAGACGTTACCAGAACTATGTACTAAACCAACAGCTTAATAAGCAGGACTTCGTACCTATAACCGAAAAAAAGTATTCTGGTAAAGCACCGAAGAAATTAATCGCCTATTATCTGCCACAGTACTATCAAATCCCTCAAAACGACGAGTGGTTTGGTCGAGGCTTTACCGAGTGGAGCAACTGTGCAAAAGCAGTGCCTCAATTTGAAGGGCACTGGCAGCCACATCTACCTATAGATGTAGGCTTCTACAATCTTGAAACGACCCACGCAATGCACCGCCAGATGGAACTCGCAAAAATGTATGGTATTCAAGGGTTCTGTTTCTACTATTATTGGTTTTCTGGTGGCAACAAAATTATGGAAAAACCGATTAACAATTGGCTAAACGATAAAACATTAGATTTCCCTTTCATGTTGTTTTGGGCAAATGAAGACTGGACAAATACGTGGGGCGAGCAGGCCCATATTGGCACTATGACCTATAGCGCAAAGATGAAGCCGAGCGACGTAGAAAAGTTTGTTAACGACATTCTGCCATTCTTTAAAGATAACCGGTACATAACTGTCGATGGCAGGCCTCATGTAATTATCTATCAATCCAAAAAAGACCCCTATCTTCCGGAGTTTATCAAAAAAATCGGTGAGTTGCTTGAAAAAGATGATATAAAAAAGCCCTATATTTCATTAGTGTTCCCGGATGATTTTGATAAAGATTTTGATCCAAGAGATTTCGGTGCTGATGCGGCGGTCGAATTTGGTGCACATCTAAAAACTATGCCGAAGAATATTCCGATTCTGGCAACAAATAAAAAACTCATGAATCCGTTAGCAAAGGTTACTGAGTACGATATGGATTCGTATATCAAAGAAGATACATTCTTATATAAAACGAGTTACCCAGTTTTCAAGGGAGCTATGACACACTTCGACAGCACTGCTCGGAAAATCTACACGGGCGCGCAAATATTTTCGACTCCACCCGAACTTTATCAAAAATGGCTGACAAAAATAATTAAAGAATCGCAAACAGACCAGGTTTTTATAACTGCATGGAATGAATGGGCTGAAGGAATGCATCTTGAACCCGATCAGAAATATGGATATGCCTATCTTCAGGCGACAAAAAATGCGCTCGAAGATGCTTCATAAGCTTAATTAAATAAACAGCTAGCCAACGTGCTTATAGCTTGATCTGTATGATTTTTCAGGAAGCTCACTCACTACAGAATTTTCTACTACAAACATCTTCTTATGAGTCACTTCATGTAATATCTTTCCGAAGACACGCTCTAGTGCATGTGCCGTAGTCCCATCTACTTGCCCCCTCTCTGTATCAAAATTGGCAGGGGATAGATTTGATTGTAGTAGTGGAGAGAGGAAATCGACTCGACACCAAAACATTGTCCCGCCAAAAAAGGGATATTTACTCGAAGAACCTAGAATCCTAAGGATTGTCTTGTCGTCAGTTAGTGGCGCTATTATTGTTGCGATACGTTGTCTATTATCGCCCATATATTTACTAAGAGAGACTACGTGACCGGCAGGTCCGATTGCCCCAGTATCTGGGTTTTTGAGTGTTTTTATTATTTTAGATATGTCGGATGGAATGAGTTCGCCCAGTAGACTGTTTAGCCACTCACCTCCGTCTTTACGGTGTAAACTTTTTTTACTGTGGAGTTTTAGTATGTATTTATATTGATTTTCTTGTCTAATCCTCTCCGAGATTAGAAGGAAAGGAAGTACATCTCTTCCGCGATTTGGGAAAGATGCAATGTTCGTTACCTTATGGTATTTACTCACCTTGTCTAATACTAATTCTTTATCCTTTGTCTGGACTGACACGAATAAATCAAATGGTACGTTGATTCGAGCTAGTTTCTTACTTATTACTGGCCACAGTGAAGGATAATAAAGATGCAAAACAACCGCCAGCTTAGTTTCCGGTGAGGTTTCTAGATATAAAGATTCGGTAAGTTTATGATATTTCGCATTTCTTGTGTCCCCTAACACTTTCCACACAATTTTATTGCGTGACAGTATTTTTCTAAGTGCTTTTCTTGTAGTGGCGTGTGTACCATCCTTTTTAATAGATTTTATTATCACGCGGGGATAGCGCATTCCAAATACCCTCATCACAATATTGGGGTGTCTTACTCTAACTAGCCTATTGGGGTCAATTACCTTGCTGCCATATTTATTTTTATATTTCGTTAAAATTTCAACAAAATGCTTCGTATCCTCTTTCGGATCATTTCTTGACCCGCGTGTACCTTGGCGGATGCGATAGTTGATACAGTTATCTTTTGCGAGCTTAAACTTAGCGCCATCAAGCGATAGTCCGATAAAAAAGTCCCAGTCTTCGGCCACTTTCTCAACCTCGAATCGGTGGTCTTTTATTGCCTGCTTTTTAATTAATGACGCAGGCGTACAGTGTAGTTTTTGAAGTTGTAGTAGTTCTGATTTAAATTCTGGAAAGTCAGTGTCTGGGCGGCCAAGCCATTCGCCAACGAAGTGCCAGTTTGGATAAACAACATCAGCATCGTGCTCTTTTGCGATTTTATAGCTCTTACTTATGTAATTGCGATTAAAGTAGTCGTCGGCATCCAAATAACAAATGAATTCGCCCTTTGCAAGTTCTATGCCTTCATTACGCGTATAGACAACGCCTTTATTTTTACGACTAACATACTTAATATTTCGCCCTTGGTTCTTACTAACGAGTTCTTTTATGATTTCATCGCTATTGTCTGTAGATCCATCATTAATAATGATTAGTTCGATATTTCGGTAAGTCTGAGCTAACACACTCTCAATTGCTTTAGTAATATATTGATCGTAATTATAGTTGGTAATAATGACTGAAATTAGAGGTTTGTTTTTCATTATTTTCTCAAAAAAGTATTTGCTAGACGGTGTTTCACACTTCGCGCAGCAGTATATATCCTGTAAGCCTTGGATTGCTTTATGCTACTGAGCTCCACCTCACTGCCTACTAGGCGGTCACGGGTCTCTACTAGGCGGTCACGGGTCTCTACTAGGTTATCGTTTAGTTTTTCGATTTCAATCGAAGAATTAGATAATCTTTCTTCATAGCTCATATCCTTTGTCTGTAATTGTCTATCGCTATAATGTTCACCAATTGCCGCAATATGACTAACTTTTTCGGCTATCTTCCTATTACTACATAAAAAGTAAAAATAGAGATGCTGATCGCGAACTTTCTTCGTTAGATTCAGAACCGTTCCGTTGGTATCGTGACTAAGTTCATTTTCGGTTCCAATTGCTACGTACTTCCAGGTAGACTGAAAGTACGAATCTATATTCTTATAATACTTTCGTAGGAGTGTGACTAACTCGTCATACTTAAATTCATGTAGATGGAAATGGTTTCCCTCAGCAAACTCCACATCATTTGGTGTTGAAATCACTAACAGACCGTCAGTTTTCAAGACGCGGTTAACCTCATCTAAAAACTTTCTGTAATCCTTAATGTGCTCAATAGTTTCAAATGTGACCACTACATCAACACTATTATCGTCTAACGGAATAGATTCTCCGTCACCCACCAAGTATTCTATGTTTTTGCCACCATAATTCTTTCGTGAGTAGTTTATTGCAACTTCGTTAACATCTACACCATAAACAAACTTTGCAGATTCAGCCAGTATCTTTGTGCCGTACCCCGAACCACTTGCTATATCGAGAACTATTTTATTTTTTATAATAGGCTTAGCCGCTAGGTATCGCGTAACATGTTCAGAGTATATAAGACGGTCTTTATGGAATTCAGGCACCATTCGTTCATAATCGTTCTCGAGTGTTGCTTTCTTTGTTGTCATATAATTCCTTTATGTAGTCATTTTCTTCGTTATAAATACTCCAGAGGTGTCGGAAAGGTTCACAAGGTTCATCTTAAATACCGTTGTTTCGAAACCTATTTTTTCGATTTGTGCAATGATATCGTACCCGAACTCAGTGAATACTAGGTAGTCTGGCTGTCCCACACCATGATAGGAGGCTTCCAATATATTGTCCACGCCTGATTCTCGTAATACTGCCCTTTTCCTAGTTTTGCGCGACCACACTACCGGTATCGTAAACACATGAAGTCCACCTGGTTTTAGCACTCTTAGTATCTCTGACATCGCGACATCAAAATTAGGTACATGTTCTAATGTATCTGAAGTTAAAATCAGATCCAGACTATTGTCTTCATAGCTTAAGGCTTCAAGATTCTCGGATGGAATGCTTGGATCTTTCGAGCCGAATTCGGAATACCGTAATGCTGGAAGTTCTTGAAGAAATTGATGAAGCTTACCGCAAGAATTAATCTCAGCTACTTTTATCTTCTTCAAATCACTTTCAACTAGCTCTTTGAGTGATACATTGCCATACTCATTAACGAGCGCTTCGGATAATAATCGGAGACGAAATGAACAACCACATACAGTACAGAACATTGATTCACGCGCATCGAAGGAGTTTCGCAGCGATTCGGTTAGATCCCACGTGGTTGCCAGTTCGCTATTTATAATCGTCGTAAACTTCCAGATTTGATCCTGTGCGCCACACGCATAACATTTCCCGTTTTCATTCAGTACATTCTTGTTTAGAGAAAATTTTGGCTTCTGGACGTTTTTCATTATTTGTAAACCAATTGCACAATTAATCATTTTTTATATCCATTCGAAAATTGAGGTTTGTATAGGCGCTACTTAGCTGCCTCTTACTGACTTTAAAAATAGCAGCGTTCTCTATCCCATCCAGCACCTCACTACCGCCACTGGCGGCAAGTCCAGGACTAAGAGAGAAGGTACCAGTAGCAAATACATTCGGGATCTGCCAGTTGATCTCCACGGATTTTCCTTTTTTTAATGTCGGAAACTCACGACGAGCCCAGAGGTTATTGCCAGCAAAAATTCTCTGACCAGATGCGTCATAAATAGTGAGGCCATATATAGGTTGTTTGATGTCTTCGTTAGCTTCGACTTTCATCTTGATTAATACTTCTGTTTGCTCCTCAGTATAAAGGGCTATGGTATCACCGGCATGAGCAGGGACGGCTTCAATAGAGGTAATTTTAGCTCGACCTGAGCCACTACTCTCAATTACCTGAGCGTCAGTGGTCGTATGGGCTTCTTGTTTATTGAGAATCCCAATATACCTATTGACAACTTTGTTGATCTTGCCCTCATACACGATACTGCCCTTTTCAATCAAAATACCCCGATCGCAGTACTCCAAAAGGGCGTTTGTATCATGGCTAACAAATATCACTGTTTGTTTATTATTTTTAAGCTGCTTGAAGTATTCGTAGCATTTCTTTTGAAACATTGCATCACCTACAGCAAGAACTTCGTCAAGCAACAGGATGTCGCTTTGTGCTCGAATCGCAATTGAAAAAGCGAGTCGCACTTGCATACCAGAAGAGTAATTCTTAAGTTTTTGATCCATAAACTTTGGTAGCTCAGCGAAATCAACGATATCATCATACATTAATTCCATCTCTTTATGACTAAATCCAAGCATAGCGCCATTCATAAAGATATTTTCTCGGCCAGTAAGCTCTGGATTAAATCCAACCCCTAATTCAATAAATGGGGTGAGGCTACCATTAACCTGGACTAGCCCTTTGTCTGGAACATATATACCAGCTATAAGCTTAAGAAGGGTGCTCTTACCGGAACCGTTACGCCCAACAATACCAAAGAACTCGCCTTTTTTAATTTCAAAAGATATATCGTTTAGAACATGCTGAAGTTCATAGCCTTTTTTCCGTTTCGTAAAATTTACGATAAGCTGTTTAATGCCGCTATGCTGCTCGTGAGGAAGCTTAAAAGTTTTGTAGAGATCTTTGACTATAACTGCTGGTTGCTCGTCGGACATACTACACGTTCTCCGCAAAATATTTTTGACTTTTCTTAAAGTACCAACTAGCCAATATGATAGACAAAATAACCAACACGTACGGTATTGCGGCAATAAATGGATTGTCTATAAGGCTATTCACTGTAACCGCCTGGTGTGTTACGACATTATACCTAGCGTCCTGGATTATCTGTGCGACAGGATTTAACATCAATACCTTCGCTATGACCGGACTGGCAGCAACTACAAGGCCGACTGGGTAAAGGATTGGGGTTGCATAGAACGCGCCCTGCAATACAACCTCCCATATATGAGATACGTCACGAAATTTAACAAACATTGCTGATAACAAAAATGCTATTGCCAATGAAAAAATATAAAGTTCAGCGATATTGATAGGGAGAAGTAACAGGCTCCAATGTATATCAACCCCGTTGATGATTAAGAACACAAAGACAATAATGAGGTTAAGTAGAAGATTGATGAGTGCAGAGATAGTACCCGAGACAACGATAATGTATTTAGGAAAATTAATCTTGCGTATCAAATCGCCGCGTGCAACGATTGCAGACATACCTTGAGCGGTTGCCTCTGTAAAAAATGTCCACATAACAATACCAAGTAACAGATAGACAGGGTAGTGTTCGATTGCTTTTCCGAGTTTAAAGAATTGTACAAATACAATATAAAGGATAGCGAAAAGCATCAAAGGCTTCAGTAAAGACCACAAATACCCAAGTACAGATCCCTGATATCGGAGTTTGAAATCGGTTATAACTAGTTCGCGCAAAAGAATGCGATTACGCCTGCTTAAAATATTAGAAAGTTTCATAAGTCTGCGATTAATTATACCAGATTGATATAACAATGCGCCGCTCGGAATAAAAATAAACAGGTATCTTTTTATCCGCTCACCGGCTTTTGTTATAAGATAGATGCACATATATGAACAGAGTTGCAATTGTCGTATTAAACTGGAACGGAATTGAAGACACTTTATTGTGCCTTGAGTCCCTATTGTCGCAAAGCTATAAACAGTTCCATATTGTGGTTATCGACAATGGATCAATCGATAATTCAAAAGAGTTATTAGAATCGTACCGCACGAAGCACAGCGATAAAATCGAGGTAATCTATAACCCTATCAACTTCGGATTCGCCGGCGGAGTCAACACCGGTATTGAGTGGGCCCTTAATGAAGATTTTGAATACGTGGCGCTGTTTAACAATGATGCCATCGCTGATAAAGACTGGCTAAAGAGCCTGGTCGAAGCTGCTCGGCCCAAAGAAGTTGGTATTACTACCGGGTTGCTGCTTCACGAAAACGGCAAAACAATCGACAGTAGCGGTGACTGGTTGTCATCATGGGGGCTCGCCTTTCCGAGGAATCGGGGAGACAACACCGCAAAAGCATTCAAGGCCGGACCGGTTTTTGGCGCCACCGGTGGCGCTAGCCTGTATAAAACCGCCTTATTCAAAGACATCGGTCTATTTGACGAGGACTTTTTTGCCTACTACGAAGACGCTGATATTAGCTTCCGGGCGCAGCTGGCTGGCTGGAAAGTTGCCTATACGCCAAAGGCAATCGCTTATCACAAACAAGGAGCAACCAGTAGAAAAATCCCTGGTTTTACCACTTATCATACCTTTAAGAACCTACCGTTATTGTTTCTGAAGGATGTTCCTCGCGGCCTATTATTCTCTGTTGGTATTCGATTTTATTTCGCCTACTGGCTCATCTTGCTTAATGCCATAGCCAAAGGCAACGGTATACCGGCGATAAAAGGGGCTGGGATGAGTTTTATCCTGGGATTCAAAAAACTCGGTGAGCGTAGAGCGATACAAAAAAACAAACGCGTCACGACAAGCTATATCAAAAGTATCCTGTGGAATGATCTGCCCCCCGATCAGACAGGTGTACGAAAATTGCGAAAGCTTTTCACTAGCAAGGATTAGTTTCTAATTTTTATTGGACAATAAACAATCCTTACTTTTTGGCCTAAAAGTAACAAAAGGCCTTCTTTTGGCTGCAAAAGAATCAAAACTGCTGGGGTTGATGGATTATCGCGGCTAAAGATATCACAATCACTCTTAGTATTCTGCGTAACTCGCTTTCAGCTCAAACATACTCGAATAGCTAGGAGTGTATTGCGATATTTTTACCGGATAATTCAGAGACCCAAGACCCCACGAGCTACGAGGGAGCTCAGTCGGCATCTGCAGCTGCCCGAGGCGAGCGGGTGGTTCAAGACTGATTAAGCGCGAGGATGTTTGAACCGCTGGTAAGCGGTGAGTTCCGCAGCGCCAGTCTTGAACCGCCCGGTAGTCCCGGTGCAGTGAAGCCGCCGAAAATGTTTTGCTTCTTTTGCACACCAAAAGAAGCTCGTTTGATTACTTTCCGAGTCGAAAGTAAGGATTAGAGATTATTGAAAGCTAAATTCCACCAACAACCCCTCGATGTTATAATTTATAAATGAAACTGCTTGAATACGAAGCGAAAAATATATTATCTCTTTCAGGGATTGTTACTCCCCGCTCGTCGATAATTCATCAAAATGATTCAGCCCAGCTCACCTTTCCTGTGGTTCTAAAATCACAAGTGCCAACTGGTGGGCGCGGGAAGGCGGGGGGTATACGAATTGTTAACGATAAAGATAGTTTGCAGCAGACAATCAATGAATTGTTTGAGCTCTCAATTAAAGACTACCGTCCACAAATCCTTCTGGCGGAAGAGAAGTTAGCTATTTCCCACGAGTATTACCTGTCGCTGGTTATCGACAAGCCAACCGCCGAGATTCGCTTGATGGCACACATAAACGGTGGGGTTGAGGTCGAGGAGAATCCCCAGGACAGCTTCCTGGGGATGGTAGTTAGTAGTGAGTATATGGTAGGTAGTAATAATAACTTCGAGGCGGCCGGCGAACGATTAGCCGAGTACTTAAATCTGCCTGGGCGGAGTTTTGTCTTGCAAGATTTGGTGGAGAATTTATACAAATGTTTTGTGACAAATGACGCCACGTTGCTCGAGATTAACCCTTTGGTTTTTACCGATAACGAAAAATTCGTGGCTGGTGACTGCAAGATGGAACTTGATGACAGTGCGGCCTTCCGCCACGACTGGAAGTTTGAAGATAAGGCGACTGAAGCCAATTTTGTCACCCTGGATCCTGGCGGCACCGTGGCGACGATTGCCAATGGTGCCGGGCTGGCCATGGCGACCGTTGACGCCGTGTCAGACTTCGGCATGGTACCGGCTAACTTCCTCGACATTGGTGGCGGCTCCAACACCGAGACTCTAGTAGCTGCTTTTCGGCGCATTACCGAATACCCAAACATCCAGGCGATTGTGATCAACGTTTTCGCTGGCATCAGCCGCTGCGACGAGGTAGCTCGAGCGATTATTGCTGCTAAAAAACAGATTACGAATCTTCCCCCGCTATTTATTCGACTGGCGGGCACGAATTTCGAGGCAGCCGCCGATTTACTCTCACAAGAAAACATCCCTATCCTCGCCACTCTCGAGGAATGCCTGGCAGCCGCCAAACAAGAGGTGCCGTCGTGAAAAATACGCTCTTTTCGGCCCAGAACGTCATCGTCCAAGGAATTACCGGTGGCCACGGCCACTTCCAAACCAAAGCCATGTTAGCTGCAGGGACGACTGTTGTTGCTGGTACAACACCAGGCAAGGCTGGTCAGGTCGTCGAAGGAGTACCAGTTTATGACTCAATTGCCGACATTCAAAAAAACCACACGGTTGATACGACGGTCGTTTTTGTCCCTGCTCCGTTTGCCAAATCCGCTATCATGGAGGCGATTACCGCCCACATCCCCTTGATTGTGTGTATTACCGAAGGCGTGCCGATTCACGACATGCTTCAGATTAAAAAAAGGCTAGCTGGTTCGGGTAGCACCCTGATTGGACCAAACTCGCCAGGCGTTATCGTTCCGGGTGTGAATAAGCTGGGGATAATTCCCGCCAACATGTCCCTGCCGGGCCACACAGCCATCGTCAGCCGCTCTGGCACCCTGACCTATGAAACAATGGCGGGCTTGAGCGCAAAGGGCATAGGCCAGCGCTACGTCATCGGGACTGGCGGCGATCGCATCCGTGGCACTGGCTTTATTGACTGCCTGGAATTATTTGAAAATGACCCCGAAGTTGATCAAATCGTGCTGATTGGTGAAATCGGGGGTGCCGACGAACAATTGGCGGCCGACTACATCGCCACATCCGTCACCAAGCCGGTCTTTGCCTATGTTGCCGGTCATCACGCGCCGGTTGGCGTTCAGCTCGGTCACGCCGGCGCCATCCTGGGGAGCGCCGATGAATCCGCCGCCAGTAAGACTGAGGCTTTGGCAAAAGCCGGTGCACAGGTGGCGACAAGTATTACGGGATTGATTGAGTTGATAATAAATAATTTCTGTTAGTTAACAGGGATAATCCTTGCTTTTTTTAGCTGGAGAGCTAAGAGTCCTTACTTTTTGGCCACAAAGTAACAAAAGGCCTTCTTTTGGGTAGCAAAAGAAGCAAAACATTTTCGGCGGCTTCACTGCACCGGGACTATCCGTCGGCCCAAGACTGGCGCTGCGGAACTCGCTGCGCTCAAACATCCTCGCGCTTAATCAGTCTTGAACCAACAGCTCGTCTCGGGCAGCTGCAGATGCCGATTTGGCTACGGAGCTCAAGGAGCCAACGGGGTCTGGGGTCTCTGTAAAGGCCGGATAAAATCGGCTATTGCTACCTGGATTGGCGAGGATGTTTGAGCGCAGCGAGTTCCGCAGCCAACCAAGAAGTAATTGATGGTTTTATGCCGCGGCTTTTCATCAACCCCAGCAGTTTTGCTTCTTTTGCAGCCCAAAAGAAGCGCGTTTGATTACTTTCCGCGTCGAAAGTAAGGATTAAAAAAATAACTCCTCCCTATTAGCTAAATTCCCTTAGCTCACCCCGAGTGTTATACTGATATCACATGAAAAAAATCAGCATTCTGGTTCCCGCTTACAACGAAGAAGAAGTTTTAGAGGCGCTGTACCAACGTCTTGGCAAGCTAGCCAACGACAACAAATCATACGACTTTGAGTTTTTATTCGTCAACGATGGTAGCCGCGACAAAACACTCGAAATCATCCAGGATTACGCCGAAAAAGACCAACGCATCGCCTATGTCAACCTGTCGCGCAACTTCGGCAAAGAAATCGCCATGATCGCCGGTCTGGACCACGTGACGGGTGACGCCACGGTGATTATCGATGCCGACTTGCAGGATCCACCAGAGTTAATCCCTCAAATGATCAAGTTTTGGGAAGACGGTTACGACGACGTTTATGCCAAACGTAATAGCCGTGCCGGTGAAACATGGCTGAAAAAAATAACCGCCAAAACGTACTACTGGTTACTTCAAAAAACGACCCGGATCACCCTTCAGCCCAATACCGGCGATTTTAGGCTACTCGATCGACGTTGCGTCGAGGCACTGAAGCAAATTCGCGAGTCGCAACGCTACACCAAAGGGATGTTCAGCTGGATCGGCTACAAAAAGAAAGAGGTCACCTACGACCGCGACCCCCGATTAGCCGGCGACATCAAACAGAACTATTCAATTCTGATTGACTTGGCGATTGACGGCCTGACCTCGTTTACCACCGCGCCGCTGCGCCTATCGTCGCTCCTGGGCGGGGTCGTCTCGGTGGCAGCCTTTGTCTACATCATCTACCTCGTCGCCCGGACTATTATTTTCGGCATCGACCTGGCGGGTTATCCTTCGACAATGGCCGTCATCCTATTCCTGGGTGGCGTCCAGCTGTTGTCGCTGGGCATCATTGGCGAATACATCGGCCGAATTTTTAACGAAACCAAGCAACGACCGTTATATTTTGTAGAAGAGTACCACCATGGAAAAATTGATAAAAAAACACGCTGAGAAACTACGCTTCGGGGTGGTTGGTGGCGCCAATACGGCAATTGATTTTGGTATTTTGTTTACTCTGGTGTTCCTTGGTTTTGATAGAATTGCCAGTAACTTCGTTTCAACGACAATCGCCTTTGTGTTTAGCTTCTTCGTTAACCGCTCCTTTACCTTTAAGTCAAAAGCCGGCAACACCAAGAAGCAATTCGGTCTCTTCCTGGTCATTACCCTGTTTGGATTGTGGGTTATTCAGCCGATTATTATCACCGGGGTTGCCTGGATGATAAGTAATCTAGGTATTCCGAACTCTATCGTGCTGTTTATCGGTAAACTGCTAGCCACCCTCGTGACGCTGGTTTGGAATTACGTGCTGTACGCCAAATATGTTTTCAAGAAAGATGAGGTCTAATGCATATTGTCATCGATGCCCGCATCATCAACTCCTCAACCGGGCGCTACGTCGAACGCCTGCTTCATTACCTGCAAGAGGTCGATGACCTCAACACCTACACCGTCCTAGTACCGTCCAAAGATAAAGAGTTCTGGACCCCAACGGCCGACAACTTCACCGTCAAAACAGCCGATTTTGCCAACTATTCGTTCGCCGAGCAAATCGGTTTCAAAAAGTTCCTCGACCAGCTGGAGCCGGACTTGGTGCACTTTTGTATGCCCCAGCAACCAATCTTTTACCGCGGCACTAAAGTCACCACTTTTCATGACTTAAGTCTACTTAACACCTATAATTCAGACAAAAACTGGCTCATCTTCCACGCCAAACAACTAGTGGGCAAATTTGTCTTTAAACGGGTCGCGAAAACAAGTAATCAGATTATTACCCCCAGTGAATTTACTAAAAAAGAACTGCTTGAGTTTAGTGGTGTTTGGCCAAATAAGGTGACGGTGACGTACGAAGCGGCCGATGTCTCGATTGACACGTTAGAGCCATACACACATCCGTTTAAACACTTTATCTTGTACGTTGGGCAACAGAGTGATTACAAGAATATCCGGCGACTGGGCGATGCTCACCAACGCCTGATTAAGAAATATCCTGACTTAGGACTAATTTTAGTGGGTAGCAAGAACGCCAGCGCCCTCAAAAATGAAGCTTATTTTACCGAGCGTCACTACAAAAATATCCTCTTCACCGGTTTTGTCGAAGATTCGCAGCGCGACTGGCTCTACACCAAGGCTGCTGCCTACGTCTTTCCGTCACTGATGGAAGGTTTCGGCCTCCCGGGCTTGGAAGCGATGGGTTACGGCGCGCCGGTCGTCAGTAGCAACGCCACTTGCCTGCCCGAAGTCTACGGTCATGCCGCCCACTATTTCAACCCGAACGACACCACCGATATGGCGCGGGCGATCGACGAAATCCTGTCTAACGACCTGTTGAGAAACGAAATGATCAAAGAAGGTTATGCCCAGCTCAAAAAATATTCATGGTTACGCATGGCGCAGCAGACACACGAGGTCTATGTGAAGGCTTTAAAAACTAAGAACTAGCTTGGGCGATGGTGATCTTTCGGTCGCGGCCTTCACCCTCGGAGAACGTCATAATATCGCTATACTCGCTGGCGACGTGGTGGACGATTCGCCGATCGGCGGCATTCAGGCTGGCAACGTAGGAATCACCGGTGCGACGGACTTCGGCTATCCACAGACGGGCTTGCTCGGCAACGCGTTCAGCGCGCTGTTTTTTGTAATCGGCGATGTCGATATTCACCCGGGTCAAGCCGGCTTCTTGGTTGCGGAGGACGGTCGAGACGATGTATTGCAGGCTACGGAGGGTTTCGGCGTTACGGCCAATCAATAGGCTGTTCAGTTCGCTTGACGGCACCGAGAGTTCGATGACATCTTCGTCACAGGTGGAATGAACGGTCAGGTTCGCCCCAAAGAATGATAAGAGATCCTCTAAGTACTTTTGCGCGAATTGAATTGATTGTTCTTTGTCCATACCTACTCCTTCTTCTTTGATTTTTTAGGAGCCCCGTCTTTGGCGGTAAT
>DIZP01000036.1:33427-35335 GCA_002429375.1 bacterium UBA6025
GAGACGGCGTAGTACAGCGCGAGCGCACCCGGCAGACTCATCATGACAAACAGCATGAAGAAAGGCAAGATTTTTGTCATTTTTCCCATCACGATAGCATTCATTTCGCCTTGGTTGGCCGGTTGGCCGTCAGCCGCTTCGGTCATCACGTCACGCAGGCGTTTCTTACTTTCCTGTTGTGGCATCGTTTGTTTAGACATGATGTACTGCGTCACGGCGGCGATAATCGCCAACAACACCAAGAAGACATTGATACCATGAGGACCCCCGAGGGCGCGAGCCGTCAGGTCGACAATCCCCAAGAGCTTTTCGTTGAACTGGTTGGGGTGTTCGATTAGTTTTTGGATTGGTTCGATGTTCTGCAAAAAGCTATAGGTCAGCTTGCCAATTTGATCGCGGTGAGAGGTAAAAATCTGAATCACCTGATACAGAGCGATAAAAATAGGTAGTTGAATCAGCAGGATACCAATCGAGCGGAAAGGGTTGACGCCGTTTTGCTTATACAACTCCATCATCTGCATGCTTTCGAGTTGCTTGTTGCCCTTAGCGTCTTTTTTTATCTTGGCCAGTTGCGGTTGGAGTTTGCGCATCGCGCCGACTTGATGCAGTTGGCGTTTAACCAACGGCAGCAAAGCGAATCGGATCATAATCGTAAACAGAATCAGAGCGATACCAAAGTCACCACCTGGAATCAGGCTATATAAACCAATCAACAGGTTAAAAATTGGTTGGACTACTAAAATCTCAAAAATGTTCACGCGTTAAAACTCCAAAGATAAGGCACAATACTAGCGTATATTATAGCAGTTTTAAATTGTTTTATACAGCTCTGATTGGACAAACAGTTGTTCGAGCTGGGCCACCAACTCTTCCGAGGGCATACTGAGGAGCTCACTGGAGGAAACAATAATGACGATATCGTAATTTTGATTCAGTCGGGGTGTTTGGTTACGAATATAATCGTAGATTCGACGGCGAATTCGGTTGCGGCGCACGGCGCTTTTGAGAACTTTTTTGCTGACGACAACCGCCATGCGTGGATGGTTACGGTTGGGGTTAGGGCTTGATTTGAGAGTGGCGTAGCGCGACCTGACAATTCGTCCATTTTTATAGACAAAACGAAGGCTATTATGGCCATGAAAACGATTACGAAAAGGGATCATTAATCCTAGTATATGGTATTTAGTAGGTGGTAGGTAGTTTAAAACAAAAACACCGCCATTTTGGGCGGTGTTTTTTCGTCATTACGCTGTCAGTTTTGTACGGCCTTTAATGCGGCGCCTTTTAACAACAGCTCGTCCGGCCTTTGTCGAAACACGGGCACGAAAGCCGTGCGTACGGGCACGGTGACGGGTGTGTGGTTGGAATGTTCGCTTTGGCATATCTCACCTAGTCTACCGAAATTAACCCTTTTTAGCAAGCCAATAGTTGAAGTTTAGACAGAACGATTATTTGATATAAAAAACTTTTCCTCTTTAACGCCGCTTTTATCCACACATTAACTGAGGTCGGAGGGTATTGTGGATAACTCGTACCCTTTACTCACCTTTTGAATGCTGCATATTTGTAGTTGTGGAAAACCTTCGGGCTATAGTATAGTGATAGGAACTAAAGTGTGTTTTTAAGGGAGTTAAGTATGCATCACGTGTTGTGGCAAAGTGTGCTCGGAGAAATCGAATTATCTGTTTCACATGCTACTTTTACGACGTGGTTTAAAAATACTGAGCTGGTTGATCAAAACGATGCCGGTATCGTGATTGCCGTTCCTAATATCTTTGCCAAGAAACAATTCGAAGTCAAATTCAACAATCAAATCAAAACCGTCCTGGCAAAAAACGGCGTCACCCCAAAACACATTACCTACACCGTCACCTCGACCGGTAAAAAAACTCGGGTAAATCGTGAAAC
>DIZP01000036.1:35661-35815 GCA_002429375.1 bacterium UBA6025
ATCGCCAACACCTACACCAAGAATGCTCCTTTGGTGGCCGCCGGTGGCCTCAACCCCCGTTACACCTTTGATAACTTCATCGTTGGCTCAAGTAACGACCTAGCCTACACCGCCAGCCAGGCAGTCGCGGCCAGTCCTGGTATCAAATACAACC
>DIZP01000036.1:36132-37366 GCA_002429375.1 bacterium UBA6025
AACGAGATTACTAAAACCCAGCCCGGCACCCGTATTTTGTATATCAGCAGTGAAACTTTCGTGAATGAATTTTTGGAGCATATCCGTTTCAAGAAAAAAGGTTTTTCGGAAAAATACCGTAACGTTGACGTTTTGATTGTCGATGATATGCAGTTTATTGCCGGTAAAGAGAAGACTCAGGAAGAATTCTTCCATACCTTCAACCACCTCCACCAAAACAATAAGCAAATTATTATCTGTAGCGACAAGCCACCAAAGAGTATTCCAACCCTGACCGAACGTCTGCGCAGCCGTTTTGAAATGGGCATGACGATCGACATCCAGATGCCTGATTTTGAAACGCGTTGTGCGATTCTGACCGCCAAAGCTGAGCTATCTGGTGTCTCACTCGGTCAAGATACGGTTGAATATATGGCCACCAATATAAAAACTAATATCCGCGAACTCGAAGGTTCACTTAATCAACTCCTCGCCTATGCTGAAATGCGCGGCATCAAACCAGACATCAGTACCGCTGAAGGATTGCTTGGTAATGTCCGTCATTCCCGTCCTCAACACATCACCAGCAAACAAATTATCGAACGTACCTCAAAACACTTCCAACTGCGGGTTGATGAGATCTGTAGCCCGAAACGTGACAAACATATTGTCGTCCCTCGCCAAATCGCGATGTATTTACTACGGAGTGAACTCCATTTGAGCTTTCCTAAAATTGCCGGCGAGCTCGGTCGTAAAGATCACACCACCGCCATCCATTCAGTAGAGAAAATAGAGAAAGCTATCAAGCTTGATTTCCTTATTCGCGAGCAAGTTGCCTCGATTCGGGAGAAACTCTATGCTTAATACTATACTTAATGCTTGGGTAAAAAATGTGAACAAGCTGCGCGTTAACGGTAGTACAAACGGTGCTCTAACGTCCCCTGTTTGGGTGAACACTATAACTACTCACTCGTTAATCAACGAACAACTGCCGGTTATACACCAACCTGTCCACTTTTTTACCCAGCATCTTTCCACCCTAAAAATTACTCTATCCTACCTGTTATTTGTCAGTTATCCCCTCTATCCACAGCCCCTACTATTAGTACCATTAAAGAAAATCTGAAAGAAAGGTAATAACAATAATGGAACTCACCGTCACCCAAGAAAATCTTGCCCGCGCTTTAACAGCCGTTGGTCGAGTCGCCAGTACAAAAACCCAATTACCAATCCTGAGTAATATCCTCCTTCGCAC
>DIZP01000024.1:0-139 GCA_002429375.1 bacterium UBA6025
GCTCGATGTCACGGGCGCCGTAACGGACCGCAACGCGGTTGACGTCCCGAGTGGTGCCGGCGATATTGGCCACGATAGCCTGTTGCTTGCCCGCCAGTGTGTTGAAGAGGAAACTTTTGCCGACATTTGGTCGGCCGAT
>DIZP01000024.1:198-435 GCA_002429375.1 bacterium UBA6025
GACACTATCCCATTTGGTAATCACAATCACCATCCCTTTACCGGCTTCATCGATAATACCGGCCAATCGTTGGTCGAGCTGGGTATTGAGTTCGTTGACATCCATCAACATAAGACAAACATCGCTCTCTTCGATGGCCGAAAGGGTGCGCAGGACGCTAAATTTCTCGATCCCGACTTCTTGCTTGCCGGGTTTGCGCATGCCGGCCGTATCGAGCAGCTCGATGTCACGGGCGCC
>DIZP01000024.1:693-4096 GCA_002429375.1 bacterium UBA6025
TTGCCGACATTTGGTCGGCCGATTAGCGAGATGCGTAGCACGTCGTCGGGTACCTCTTCGTATTTGGCAGGGATAAGCTTGACGATACTGTCGAGTACTTCCAGCATACCTTGGTTATGTTCGGCGCTGGTACGGATAATTTCTTTGATGCCGAGGCGTTTGAACTCGTCGATTGGCAGGCTGTCTTTCAGGTCGGCTTTGTTGGTCAACAGTAGGACGGGTTTTTTGCTACGCAGGGCTTTTTTGGCAACCGTGCGGTCCTGATCGCTGACGTACTGGCTACTGTCAACCACGACCAAAATAACGTCGGCGGCTTCGGCGGCTTCGGTAATTTGTTCTTGAATCGAGGCTTCGAACTCATCGTTGGGGTCTTTCAGTCCGGCGGTATCAACCAGCCAAAAGTTGTGGAGTTTGTGTTCGACGCGACCGAGGACATTGTCACGAGTCGTGCCGGCTTCACGGGCGACGATTGCTTGTTGTGAACGCACGAGACGATTAAAAAGCGAACTCTTACCGACGTTCGCTTGACCAATAATCGCAACCGTTGGGAGTTTTGAAGCCATAACTGTCAGTGATTATAACAGAGATGAGACTGCTTGGCGAGCATAAGCGATATATCACCTACCGAATAGTGGTAACTTCGAATTCGCCGACCTTTATATCACCAAGTGAATAATTACCAAAGTTTGTGCGATGGAGCTTGGCAACCGTATAGCCGAGCGCGCCAAAAGTTCGTCGAATTTGGCGATTGCGCCCCTCTTTCATAGTGATAATCCAGCTTTTACGATCGGTGTCGTTCATTCGTTCCAGTTGTAAGGTACTTGAGCCATCCTCGAGCTGAATACCGTGATCGTTAATCATTTGTTGGTGCAAGGGGGCAAGCTCGTCCTCGAGACGGACGTTATATATCTTGGTCTTGGCAAATTTAGGGTGCGTCATCGTAAAGGCAAAATTGCCATCATTCGATAGTAGAATAATGCCACTACTTTCGCGGTCCAGACGGCCAACTGGCTTCAGGTGATGATATTTTTGTGGTAATAGCTCGTAAATCGTCGGGGTATCACCTTGTTGGCGACGAGAACAGACGTAGCCGATTGGTTTATGGAGGACGATATATTCATAGGCAGTGTCGTTTTTAATATCTTTACCGTTGACGGCAATGGTATCACCGTCGCTAAAACGGGCCCCAAGGGTCGCTGGGGTGCCGTTAATCGTCACAATCCCCTCTTCGATAAGATTGTCGGCCTCGCGACGAGACACGCCCAGCTGCAAGGCAAGGTGTTTATTCAGACGATAGACTTCTGGAGTTTCTGGCGACATTATCTATTTAGTATACCAGCTAAGCGTTGGTTTGGCCTTGGTCGGGAGTTATCGGGTTGATGGGTGTCAGTGGTGTTGGTGGCTGAGGAACGGCAACTTGGGGCGTCGCAGGGCCACTTAATTCTTGGTTCATAAGATCGCCAACATCTACCGCTGGGGCTTGGTCCGTCAAAGGATGGATGACTCGGTCACCGAGTGATGCGGGGCGGGCTGAGGAGAAAGGCGCCGTTGGTTGCGGCAACGGATAGGCCGGTGGTTGGTCAGTTGACTGCAGGGGCCCAACGAAGGATGGGGGCGTGTTGATGACTGGTTGGGGTGCTTGGACTGGCTGAAGCGGTGCAGGCGGCGTAAAGGCAGCGGGAGCAGTGATTGGTTGTGGCGGTGCGAAAGTCGGTTGAGGGGGTGTTGCGACGGTAAACTGCGGACGAGGTGGAGTTGGTGCGTAGGGACGCGCGATGGCCGAGGGAGCTGGCGTGCCAAAGGTCTGGCTGGGGGTTGGTGGTACGATTAGGCTGTCGCCGAGAACGTCATGGACGGTTCGGACGACATCTTCGATACCGACTTGGGATTTAACCAAGTAACGATCAGCCCCGAGAGCCTCACCGCGAGCGCGTTGATCTTCGCTACTGAGGGCCGTCATCATAATCACTTTAATGCCTTTGGTCTCGGTCGTACTACGTAGAATATCGAGCATGTCAAAGCCGCTAATTTTCGGCATCATGACATCACTTACGATTAATTGGGGACGTTCTTTGATGGCCATAGCCAGTGCTTCTTCTCCGTCGCCAGCTGACACGATGTCGTAGCCTTCGGCTAAAAGTCGGACCCCATAAATTTCGCGTAAGCTCTTATCGTCCTCTACTAATAGAATTTTTGTCATATTACCTTTTATTGTACCTAAGCCTTGTTAAAATTACTATACTTCTTGTGGTTATTGGGGGGGTTGGTCAAAGCCGCGCACCGGAATTGAGACGCCTGGGGGGCGCTGGGGTAGCGGCTGAGTGTAGGCGGACGGATCTTTTTCGATTGAGGCCAACGGTGTATTTTGGTGGGCGGCTGGTAATGGGACGGGGGTTGTTACTTGTTCGGTCGTTGACTGTTCTCGCGCGAGGGCTTGGAGTTTAGCCACTTGGGCGGCAATTTGTTCTGGGGTGAGGCTTTGACCTCTCGGAACGGTCGTGGCTATCTGAGGACCTGTTTCAGGGGTAGCTTGAGTATTGTCTGGGCTAAAGGTCGCGACTTCAATTGGCTTCAGCGCGGCTTGATTCGCGGCGACTTGAGCCGCCAATGTCTGTCGCTCGGTTAGTTGAGCGGCTTCTTGGTTGTCGATGCGGGGCAACTCGACGTAAAACGTACTCCCCTTTTTGTATTCGCTTTCGGCCCAAATGCGTCCTCCCATAGCTTCTGTCAGGCGGCGGCAGAGGTATAAGCCCAGGCCGGTGCCGCCGATTTGGCGGGTATCGACGTTTTCAACGCGATAAAATTTTTGGAAGAGATGGGACATATCTTCGGCGGGGATACCGATGCCGGTATCTTTCACGCTGATGACGACTTTTTCGTCACTGCCCGTCACGTCAACGATAACTTCACCCTGTGGGGTGTATTTGATGGCATTTTCTGTTAAATTGTTGATAACTTCACGGATATGGTCATTGTCGAGGTTGACGTTATAAACAGGACTCAGGTGTCGTTCTCTATCGTCCGGAATGGGTTTGAATACTAATCGTAGACCTTTGGCGGTGGCTTTTTCCTGGAGTCCTTGGAGAATGTCGTGCGTGTAAGCCATAACATCGACAACCTTTGGATTATTGGATAAACGCCCATCTTCGGCTTTCGACACGTCCAGCAGGTCTTGGAAAAGGCGGCCGAGGTGCTGGGCCGATTCATGAGCTTTCATAATATAGTCGCGTGCTTTGTCGTCGATTTGAGCCGTTTGGGGGTTGAGGGCCAGTCCAAGGTACCCCTCGATAGAGGCAACCGGCGTCCGCATTTCGTGGCTGGCGGTGCTGATAAATTCGGCCTGTTCGCGTTCTTCAGCTTTTTCTTTGGTGATATCGCGGAAGACGATGATGACGCCCGACCC
>DIZP01000027.1:0-2484 GCA_002429375.1 bacterium UBA6025
GGAGAGGTGCCCGAGTGGTTTAAGGGAACAGTCTTGAAAACTGTCGTGTCAGCAATGGTACCGCGAGTTCGAATCTCGCCCTCTCCACCAAAAATAAATAGATGATCAATTGATCATCTATTTATTTTGCCCGATGGGCGAAATTCAAACTCGGCGGACGCATCAGCTAAAGCTGATGCCCGCGAGTAGCGCTTCACTTCGTTTCGCTCCTCCGCTTGCTTGAAAAGAAAATACCTGCGGTGCTTTCTTTTCTGCACTGCGCTTCGCCGAATCAGCGATTTAAGAAAAATATGGCTACAAATTATGAAATAACAGAGAGGAGGGCGCTATCTTTTACTGACCTCAAGGTAGTTTGGAACCGAAGCTGTCGGTGCAGCAGTGGGCGCGGCAATGGCTGGCAAAGCCTCTATCGGGCCGTTTTTTGCCGTCACGGAGGTGATAGCAACACCTTGTTTGGCGTCACAATGACGATTGGCGCCAGGTTTAAAGCCAAGCTTTTCCCCGTTAATATTGGCAACGCTGTCGTACTGCGGTCGGCCTTCAACAAGCGACCGGAAGTCAAAGCGGGTGAGTGATTGAGCCCGGCACGAAGAATCAATCGTTAAAATATCCAGTTCATACGACGGATCGGTGCTTATCCCTTCTTTGTTATTGGGGACATGGTGGAACAGGCCGCCACCCGTAAAGCTACCGATTGTAATATGATTCGTTTTTAAGTCGGCCTGGTGCAGGTGCCCGGCGAGCGTCAGGCCAGCTTTGTCGACCCCCTCGGCGGCATATGGTTCGTGCGTGGCAACGATGTCCGGCGCCGGTAAATCGGCAAAACTTCGATTAAAACGGGCAATGGCAGGAATCTGTTTCTGGTTATTATCCTTGTTGTTGTCCCCAAAGTAGCGTGGGTCGTTGAAGCCGGCGATGGTCACGCCGTTGATGCTCGCCTGGGTGTAGGTGTTGGCATCGGGCTGTAACAAAATAACATTTGGTATTTGAGCTAAGCGTGTCAATACGGCCTGAGCGTTGGGACTGCTCTGGTCGTGATTGCCTCTGACGAACAAGTAGGGTACTCTCAGGTTTTCAATCGACGCCGCAAAGCCGCTGGCGTCAAGCTCCTCGCTGTAGCCAAAATTGGTTAAATCACCCGTATTGATGACGGCCGTTATCCCCTGCTCATCGATAATTTTCTTGAGCATCGCGTCCTGGTTGACGCCGTGCATATCGGACACCAGCAAAAATTTCGCGGCAATTTGCTGATTTGACTCTGGAGTGACAAATTTTTGCTGAAGCTCACTCGACAATGCCAAAAGACTAGAGATAAATGGCTCTGTTTGGCGTGAACGCGTTTGGATGTTGGACATCAGTGAGCGATTGTCGTAGATATGGGCCAGCAGACCGTCGGTCGTAAAGGAAGAATAGTTGTCGGGCTGGTAGTCAAAGACGGCTTGGCCGGCGGCAACGCCAAAAGCCAGGGCGCCCGCGGCAGTGCCGGCGACAAGCTGGCGGGCACTTGGGCGTCCCCGCTTGTACAAGCTGGCCCCAGCTAGTAGGAGCGCTTCGGCGGCGATAACGCCAATCCCAAAACGCAACGCCAGTTGCTCGGCCGCCGACGTAATCGCCTGCTTTTCTTCGCTGGCCGAGGGAACGAACGACTCGATGCCGAAATTGGCCTGTTGTGTCATTTCGATACTTTTACCGTTCAGCCTTGGGGTGATTCTGATTCCTGGCGACAGGAGTGACCAGGAGTCAAACGCGGCCTCCAGATCGCCGGCCGTCGTCGTCAAGTGGATGCGTGACGTGTCTGCCGGCGAGGCTGATAGCGAGACCTCTGCCTGGTAGATATTCCCGACGGAAACCTCTGCCGGAAAAGCGCTGGCGGCGATCACGCCCCCGCTATACCCCACGATAACCGTACCGGCGGCGATTCCCAGGGCACCCAAAGCCTTACGAAGGCGTTCTTGTCGCATTCGGGGCGTTTCTGGGGAGAAGATCTCCTCGCGTAGTTGGTTCTCCCTCATGATATTCATACTATACCACCGCGATGTTTATTGGACGAACACGTTGATTAGATGTTTGTGCCAGCGGTCCCGCCCGTTGCGAGCGATCCTAGGACGAAGGTGATTGCCGCGAAGGCCAAAAAGGCGACAACGAGGCCCACGATAGCGTACAAAATGGTGTTTTTAGCCGCCGTGACAGAGGTTGGATTACCACCGGACGTGACGTAGCGTAGCCCGCCGATAATAATCATAATGACGCTCAGGGCACCTATGATAAACAGTAGAGTGTTGGTTATCATCGTGAACACTCCGCTCCCGCCGAATAGATCCGTCGGTTGGCCGTCGCCGTGGGCAGCATTGACACCTCCCTGGATGGAAAGATCGACGGCAAACAGAGCCGGCGCGGAGACAACCGAAACGACGCTTACCATCAGAAGGTATAAAACAGGGATGAGGCTGGTACGTATTCGCTTGTTGATACACGGCTCCTTGG
>DIZP01000027.1:2815-3444 GCA_002429375.1 bacterium UBA6025
TTCGAATCTCCCCCCCTCCACCAAGAAAAAAGACGACCATCTGGTCGTCCTTTTTCTTGCGTGATGTGGAGATCCGAACTCCCCAACCTTAAAATTCACCATTTCCCCCACCCCGCTCATGCTATACTGTAGCTATGAAGCCCGACCAGCAAGATAACTACTGGCAACAAGACCCTCACGAGGTGATTGAAACAAATACTCCCGAGGCGAATTACGTTGAGCCAAAAGCCGTCCCTGCCGCAGACGAGCCCGTTAACTGGATGGCCAACGAGTATATTCACCCCGATAAAAATGGTTTGTGGTACGTTCTGTTCGTTATCGTCGTACTCGGCTTGATTGCGGTAGACTTCTTTTTATTAAAATCAGTTTCATTCTCGGTACTCGTTTTGGTGATGGCTGCCTCGGTTATCGTCTATTCCAGACGGCCACCTCGCAGTATTCGCTACACGCTCAGCGGTCAACAAGGCCTGTACATTGGTGAGCGTTTGTATAACTTCGCTGACTTTAAATCCTTTGGCCTGATTCGTGACGGTGAACACCATTCAATTATGTTGATTCCAATCAAACGCTTTTCTCCAGGTGTCTCGGTTTACTTTCCCGAAGAGTTCGGCGAGAAGATTGTCGATATT
>DIZP01000027.1:3692-3940 GCA_002429375.1 bacterium UBA6025
TGCCGAGTTCACCAAAGTAAAAACCCCACTTTCATGTGGGGTTTTTACTTTGGATGTACCCGGACAAGATCCGAACCGTCCTTTTGCCTTAGCAAAAGAGGTTCGGCGTAGCGACTGAAACGAAAAAGTGTTTACATTTTTTCGTGAAGGAGCGGAGGAGGCCGCAGGCCGATATCTTGCCCAATTATATCTTGCCGAGTTCACCCTTTGCGCATGCATATTACACCTTGTCTGTTAAAATGAATGAC
>DIZP01000027.1:4203-10985 GCA_002429375.1 bacterium UBA6025
TCGAATCCCTCTCTCTCCACCATAAAAAAAGAATAACCATTTGGTTGTTCTTTTTTTATGGTCGACAGCGGGATCCGAACCCTCGGGTTTTGGCTGTAGCCAAAACGACCGAGGGTTCGGCGTAGCGCAGTGTAGAAAAGAAAGCACCGCAGGTATTTTCTTTTCAAACAAGCGGAGGAGGCCGCAGGCCGCTATCCCTCGCCTCTCTCTCAGATATTCCCCTCCTCCTTCTGCTACAATAAACTCATGCAACAACCATCAATCTTTACGCGAATTATCAACGGCGAAATCCCCTGCCATAAAATCTATGAAGACGACAAAGTTATCGCCTTTTTGACGATTAACCCAGTTGCCGACGGTCATACCCTGGTAGTACCGAAAGTGCAGGTCGACCAGTTGTGGGACCTGGAAGCAGCTGACTACGAGCATCTGTGGAAAACCGCACAAAAAATTGCTCTGCACCTGCGCAGCATTATGGCTGTCGACCGAGTCGGTGTCGTCGTGAAGGGTTTCGAAGTGCCACATGCTCACATTCACCTCATCCCCGTCAACTTTCATAGCGGTCTGGGTTTTGACCCCGACCCACCGCCCTCCATTGCCGATAACAGCACGCTCGTGGCCATCGCGGAGCGTATTCGTCTGTAGCTATGGCTATTCGAATTCTTGCTATTGGCAAAAAACACGAACCCTGGGTGCTTGAGGGAATCGAGCGCTACCAGAAGCGCCTGAAACGCCCCTTTGTCATCGAATGGGTGCTGTTGCCACATTCTGCCCGCCAGGACGCTGACGCCCGCCATGACGAGTCTGAGCGCATAACAGCGCGGCTTACCGCTCATGATTACGTTGTGTTGCTGGACGAGCGGGGTAAAGCCATCGATTCACCTACTTTATCGAAACTATTACTTGATCCACTGCAGTCGTCTCGCTCAGTGACGATTATCATCGGTGGGGCTTACGGCGTCGACGACAGTATTCACGCCCGGTCGAACTTTGTCTGGTCTCTCTCGCCGCTCGTCTTTCCTCATCAGCTGGTCCGACTCATGCTGGTAGAACAGCTCTACAGGGCCCAGGAGATCGCCGGCGGCGGTCCCTACCACCACCAATAACCCCGGTCGGTATTGTAATTCAGTTCAGCCGGTCTATAGTGGAGGTAACTTTATGACGGGAGTGCAGCAATGAGTGAGATAGGGCGAAAGAGTAGTTACGGTGAGTTGGCGCCCGAGTTGGTGACCTTGGCCTACGATCGTAACGCCGAGTTCGACGCCGCCCAGGCAGCCGCCTTGACCAGAGAAAGCGTTATCTATGACGAAGGTCTGGTTACGTTGGCGTCCCAACGGGACATGGCGTATCTGGCCTATAAAAAAGGCCTGCCCGAGACCGATTTCTTCGACTGTTATCGGGCAGTTATTGACCACTATAGCGACCCCAAGCGAGCGGCCCACCTGGAGGCCATGATTGAACTTCGACAGTTCTTGAGTCTAGGCGAGGTTTTCGTGTCGACTCGGTCGAGTGACGTAGCGGTCGAACAGATTGCGGCCGGTGGTGACGGCCAGCCGTTGGCGCAACCGCTGCTACTCGCTCGGTCGGTTAACTCTGGCACTTACAGGGGTCTACAAGATACTGTCAGCTATGACCTCGTCTGGTCGGTGGCGGTTGAGGGTGATGACCAGCCCCGGATCATCGACACAACCAACCGACTGGGCCGCCCAGCTGTAACCTATTTTCTAGACCATCACGCCGGCGCCAGCCAAATGTCCGATACCGCTCGGGCGGTCGGTTACGACTTGGTCGGGCAACCACTGAAAGCGCTCAGCTATCGAAAGCTGGCGGCCGCCAAAGACGCCATCGTTAGGGCTCGTCGCCGCTTACCAGGCCAATCCTCGTAATAGTTTAAATCGACATACAGTTGACAATATACAAAGCTTATGCTATATTGCTACATGTAAACCTAACCAAAAATAAACAATGTACTCATTACTTATCAACCCCATCCCACTACTCCTTACTCTCGGCACCGCCTTCGGTGTGTTAGTGCACGATACCCAGATGGATGCGGCCGCCAAGACGGCTTTGATGACGCCAATCTCAATCGTTGGCTTCCTTGGGAACGAGAGCTCGCTGAAATTGAATGACCCGCATATCCATACCGAGAGTTCATCGGTCTCACAGGGCGTTCGCGATCTGAAAGATGTCAATCCCCGCACGCAGACACGTGGCGGTGATGATAAAAAGTATGTCATCCAAAAGAAATCCAGTATTCACTCCTATGGCAGTGAATATATCTGGCCGTCTACTTAAGAACTTGGAGTTCGTCTTCAAGGCGTCCGATGAGCGTCTTTTTTTGTGCCAGCTGTTGCTTGGACTCTTCGACGAGGGCGGCCGGAGCTTTGCTGACGTAGTTTTCGTTATCAAGTCGGGCGTTGAGGGCCTTGACGTCGGCCTGTGCCTCGGCGAGGCGAACCTCGAGGTTGGTTTGGTGCTCGTAGAGCATCTCGTCTGAGACGTCGAGCCAGGCTTCTCTCCCACTGGTGGCCAGGCGGAGACCGCGGGCTTGATCGACGGCTGTGACGTCCTTTAGCTTGGCCAGGCGTTTAATGAGCTCGCTGTTATCGGCGATTAAGCTGTCGTTTTGATACAGCAGGCTATAACGGTGGTTGCCGGGCAGTTCGGCGGTTACAAAACGAGCTTCAACTACCAGTTTTTGGAGGCGATCAAACTCGGCGCTGGCAATCTCGTCAAATATCAGTGCGGCAGGCCACGGTGTGGTCATCAATAAGTCGTCGTGCCACGACAGGGTCTGCCAGATGGTCTCGGTGACGAACGGCGCAAAGGGATGAGCTAGCTTCAGGCTGGTGTCGAGCACCCATGCGAGCAGGTCGAGGTTATCTTGTTGTTTGCTGGCCTCGATGTACCAGTCGGCTACGCTATCCCAGATGGCGTGGTACATGCTGTCGCTGGCTTCGGCGAACCGGTAGCTCTCCAGTTGACGGGCGATGTCGGTGCTGGCGGTGTTCAGTTCGCGAATAATCCAGTGATCGGCCAGAGTTTTAGCCTCGGGCACCGCCGGTTGGTGACTATCGCCTATCTTATCTTCGATAAAGCGGGCAATATTCCACAGTTTGTTGGCAAAATTACGTCCGGCGACGACTTTACCAACGCTGAAGGCCTGGTTTTGGCCAGCGCTACGGCTGGCGACTACACCCAGGCGTAGGGCGTCGGAGCCGTAGGCCGAGATGGTTTCCATCGGGTTGATGACATTGCCTTTGCTCTTGCTCATTTTTTGCCCTTTTTCGTCCAGTACCATGCCGTGTAGATAGACGTGGCGGAAGGGAACGCTGTCGGTGACGTACAGACCGAGCATAATCATCCGGGCTATCCAGCGGTCAAGCAGGTCGCCGCCGGTTTCCATGACGCTGTTGGGATAAAAACGCGATAAGTCTCCCCCACTGAGTGCATCAGTGGTCACAAACGGCCATTGGCCACTGCTGAACCAGGTGTCGAAGGTGTCTTCTTCTCGACGATATGTTGTGTCGTTGACAACAATAAGCTTCTCGTCAACGCGATCATCAAAAATCCAATCATCGGGGTTGCTGACGTTCTGAAAGGCGGGAATCGGTATACCCCAGGGAATTTGACGGGACAGGTTCCAGTCGTGCAGGTTGTCCATGTATTGAACCAGTACTTGTTTGCGGCTGGCGGGGGTAAAGGTGACTTCGTCGGCCAGAATGGCTTGTTTGGCGCGCTGGGCCAGCGGCTGAATCTTGAGGAACCACTGGTCTTTGATCAGGGGCTGGATTGGTAAGCCGCTCTTGTAGTCGTACCCGACGGTGTGTTCGATGGTGGTTTTTCCACGGATTAGTTCTTGGGCTTCGAGGGCGGCGATAGTGCGCTTGCGGGCATCTTCGGGGGTCAAACCAAGGAACTGGCTGGGCGTATTAATCATCGTGCCGTTAAAGTCGATAACTTGGATGCGTTCCAGATTGTGGCGCTGACCGATTTCGAAGTCGTTCGGGTCGTGCGCTGGGGTGACCTTGACGGCGCCGGTGCCAAATTTAGGATCGACAAAGGTATCGCCGACAATGATAATTTCGCGGTCGGTCAGGGGCAGCATGACGCGCGTTCCAATCAAATGTTTGTAGCGTTCGTCGTCGGGGTGGACGGCTATGGCGGTGTCGCCGAACATGGTTTCTGGCCGGGTCGTGGCGATAACCACCTCCCCTATTTTATCGAGCGTCGGGTAGGCAATCAGCCACAACGTCCCCTTCTCGACCTTGTGATCGACTTCGATGTCAGAGTAGCTGGTTTGGTACTTGGTGCTGTAGTTGACGATGCGCTCACCCCTGTAAATCAGTCCCTCGTCCCACAATTTCTTGAAGGTTGAGTTGACGGTGGCGATGACTTTTTCGTCGAGCGTAAAGACCAGATCTTTCCAGCTGGCGCTCACGCCTAGGGCGCGCAGTTGCAGCTCCATGTTGCCGCGTTGTTTCTCGACAAAGTTCCAGACCTGGCTGTAGAGCTGTTCGCGGGAAAAATCAAACCGACTTCTCCCCTCTTTAGCCAGTTCTTTCTCGTACACGACCCAGGTCTCAAAGCCAGCGTGGTCAGCCCCAGGAATATAAGCGACGTCCCTGCCCTGCATGCGGTAATAACGGGCCAGAATGTCTTCGAGCGCCACTGTTAGGGCGTGGCCGATATGCAGATTACCGTTGGCGTTGGGTGGTGGCATGACGATACTAAATGGTTCACCCTGGCCACTAGGGTTAAAAGCCCCACTCTTTTCCCACATAGCATAGATATTAGGCTCGTATTCGTTCGGGTCGTAGGCTTTGGCTAATCTCATCGGGCATCAATTCTCGTATTAGTGTTATTTTTCACGTGAAAAATGCATCAGGAGTAATAAGGTTTTCATGTGAAAACACGTATGGTCCCCTTGTTCCACGTGTTTGTTTTCACCTCCTATTATACCACAGCTTAAACCATGTATAATAGGGGTATGATTGAGTTACAACAGTGCACTGATCAAGAGATATGGGACGACTACGTGCTAGAGAACGAGGGGCACCCACTGCAGCTGTGGGGCTGGGGACAGCTCAAAGCGGCGCATGGTTGGAGCGTTGACCGCTTTTTGGCCTACAGCCACGATGATAGGGTGGTCGGCGGTGCTCAGGTTTTAACCCGCAAGCTGCCGATGCCGCTGCGCGCCTTCTCGTACATTCCACGCGGACCGCTCGGAGAAGAGGGGAGTCGGGCAGAGCTGTTGGACGCTCTGGCGGAAAACGTCAAACGCGAGTATCATGCGGTCGCTCTGTCGATTGAACCGGACATGATAGAATTTGAAGCTCCAAAGGGGTGGATACGACCGAAGAACCGGGTCTTGCCGGCGCGAACGATTATTCTGGACCTGCTGAAGACCGAGAGCGACCTGTTGACCGATATGGTCAAAAAAACTCGTCAGTATATCCGCAAGTCGGCCGCCGAAGCCATTACTATCAAGCAGGTTCGCAGTCGGGAAGAGCTCGACAAATGTCTGGCTGTCTATCACCAGACGTCCCAGCGGGCGAAGTTCGGACTGCACGACGACCGGTACTACCACGACGTCTTCAACATCCTGGGTGACCATTCACCGATTTTTGCGGCGTATGTCGATGGTGATCCGATTGCCTTTTTGTGGCTGGCGGTCAGCGCCGATACGGCCTTCGAGTTGTACGGTGGCATGAACGATCTGGGTCAGCAATTGCGCGCCAACTATGCGCTCAAGTGGCATGCCATCCGCAAAGCCAAAGAGTGGGGACNNATTACTATCAAGCAGGTTCGCAGTCGGGAAGAGCTCGACAAATGTCTGGCTGTCTATCACCAGACGTCCCAGCGGGCGAAGTTCGGACTGCACGACGACCGGTACTATCACGACGCCTTCAACATCTTGGGTGACCATTCACCGATTTTTGCAGCGTATGTCGACGATGATCCGATTGCCTTTCTGTGGCTAGCGGTCAGCGCCGATACGGCCTTCGAGCTGTACGGCGGCATGAATGACCTGGGTCAGCAGCTGCGCGCCAATTATGCGCTCAAGTGGCACGCCATCCGCAAAGCCAAAGAGTGGGGACTGAGTCGCTATGACTTCGGCGGTTTGATTGGCGACGGTGTGACGACCTTCAAGAAAAGCTGGACGACCGACGAGACGGAATTGGCCGGCACTTTCGACAAGCCATTGTCATCATTTTACAAGCTATGGAATAATGGCTTGCCAGCCGCGAAAAAAGTTGTGCGTTCACTCAAATCGTTGCGCAAATAACAACGATTAACCCCTAAGCCCAAGCGGTTTTGGTCATCGATAGGCTGGGAATGACTTCCAGGTCGAACGGATCGATTGGCTCTTTTTTCTGAGCGTAGTAATAGCCGAGTGTGGCGATCATGGCCGCGTTGTCGGTACATAAATTCATCGGTGCGTAGTCGATGTGAAGGGGGAGTCGGGCGCTCAATTTGCGGCGCAGTTCTTGGTTGGCGGCCACACCACCGGCAATCACGACCGATTTGGGAGCGAAGTCCCGAAAGGCCAGCTCGGCTTTATCGATTAGGGTCTCGGTGGCGATGTGTTGAAAGCTGGCGGCAAAGTTTGCCCGCTGGACATCATTTAGAAGCGCTGGAAGGTCACGTGAGGGAAAAATAAAGTCGACGCCTACTTCGCGCTGGACGGCCCGCAGAACGGCTGTCTTGAGGCCAGAGAAACTAAAGTCATAAGCACCACTCATCTTAGCCTTTGGCAGGCGGTAGGCCAGAGGATT
>DIZP01000027.1:11294-20274 GCA_002429375.1 bacterium UBA6025
ACCTTGTCGAAGGCTTCGCCGACAGCGTCATCTTGGGTTTGGCCCAACAGCTCGTAGTCACCGTGGTCGCGGAACAGCACCAGTTGGCTGTGGCCACCAGATACGATTAGGGCTAGCATCGGAAATTCAGGGGCGGTCTCGTTCAGGAAGTTGGCGTAGACGTGGGCCTCGACGTGGTGGATAGGGTAGAGCGGTTTATTTTTCAGCGTCGCCAGGGTGCGGGCGGCCAAGGTGCCGACCAGCAGCGACCCAATCAGGCCAGGCGCATAGGTGACGGCAATGGCGTCGATATCGTCCCAGGTCAGGTTGGCGTCGGCCAGTGCCTGGTTGATGACGGGGTTGACCACTTCGATGTGGCTGCGAGCGGCCACTTCGGGCACGACGCCGCCATAAACCGCGTGAATATCGATTTGCGAATTAATGACGTTACTTAAAAGCACGCGTCCATCCTGCACAACCGACGCAGCCGTTTCGTCACAACTACTCTCAATTCCAAGTATTTTCATCTGTTAACAAGTGTAACAGAAATTATATGTGCTGAATATGTGTGCCGGCCGACAGGTTATAGCTGGCTGTATGGCGCCGTCAGCTGCTTCATCGTCGATTGCCATTGTAGTCGTTGCAGTATACCTGTCATCTGGGCTGCGGTGGCCGGTTTGGTTATCTTGTCAGCGTCGTTCGTGCCAACAACCCCGAATTTGAAGGTCAGGTTCAGTTTAGTCAGGCCCTGCGCTTTGGCTTCGTCCAGGCAGGTGTCGTGGAAAGTCGTACATTTTTCGCCTAACGCGAGCCACCTTTTTATCATTTGACTATCGTCGTCTTTGGTCGCCACCACTACCTGGATAGCTGCCGAGCGGATTACTTCAGGGGTGTCTTGCTGGTCAAACATAAAATTACCCATAGAATAGACGATTAAGTGACCCTTATAGCTTTCGGTATTTTGGATCCAGTGTGGATGGTCGCCTAAAACAACGTCAGCCCCACCATCAATTAAACTACGATAAAAATCGGTTTTAAGCTGGTCGGCCGCCGGTTTATACTCGACACCCATGTGGGGCATAGCGATAACGGGCATATATTGACTGTATTTTGCCATGACGGCAACGGATTCCGGTGGCGGGATACGGAACACGCCGTGATAGCCGCACAGGGCAATCGGCAGCTTGCCATCGGTTTTGGAACCGTCGCTGTTGGTGACGGTGACGGGTGTACTGATGACTTCGCAGACATCCTCGGTGATGCGGGGATCGTAATGGCCGAAGTACTGAATGTTGTTTTTGTCCAGTTGTGCCTGGGTAGCAGCAAAACCGTCCACCCCTTGATTATCGGTATGGTTATTGGCTAGGCTGACCGCGGTGAACCACTTGGCCGCCTGCGGCAGGTAGTCGGGCGAGCAATTAAATTGCAGGGCGGCTTCCATTTCGGCCGAAGTCATGTTTACCCCAGGCTTGGTCGGGCACTCCAGTCCGGCAATCCAGGCATTATATTGTTCGCGTTGGAATTCGCTCAACCTCGAAAAGGGATAGGCGAGTTTTAGCGGACTCGCCATTGACCAGTCGTTGATGTACCGACCCCAAAAGATATTTCCGGTAAAAAGCATATTAGAAGAGATGCTCGTTGGCTGATGAATGTTGAGGACGGGGACAACGTCTTTGCTTTTCTGGACTGGTGGGGGACTGGTCGTCCCTGTGAGGTAGAAGTAGCCGCCGACTACTATTAAAATAATCAGCACAATGCTCACGACGAGCCAGATACGTCGCTTATTCCCACGAGATTTCATCTCTAACATGTTTGTATTGTATCACTACTGAATATGCGCTGAAACTGACACCGTGCTTTCATCACAACTACTCTCAATTCCAAGTATTTTCATCTGTTATACAGTGTAGCAGAAATTATAGTGCCCGCTATTACCTTACCAAACCTACCCTTTGTGGCTGCTTCTTAAAGGTTGCATCCAACATGCGGAGCCGAGATTAGTTGTTATTCTTATTCTTATTCTTATTCTAAATTCCGATACCGTCTAATTGCGTCTAACAATAATTGATAACGTTAGTGCTTAAATAACAGAGGTGAGGTTTTGTATCGTCTAATTGCTACTAGCTTATGGTATTGAAAGCGTTGCATTGGTACCGTCTAATTGCGTCTAACAATAATTGATAACGTTAGTGCTTAAATAACAGAGGTGAGGTTTTGTATCGTCTAATTGCTACTAGCTTATGGTTAGTAGTTGGGTTCATAGAACGTATTAGTCCCAGATCCATTTGGCGTAATTAGATTTGCATCAACTAGTTTTCTTAAATCATTGTTAATAGACGCTCTAGAGACTTCTGGAAAGAGATCACGTACAGCGCGAGAAGTAAGAGAATTTCGTTCTTGGAGAGTGTTCCATATAGTTAGCTGTCTATCGTTGAGTTTCTTAAAGGCGGGTCCTAGTAGAATTGCCTTAAACATATTCGACTTATTTTTAAACAGCGGCTCAGGTAGTCCCCATTCCCTTAATCGAGAAAAGATAAGGTCAATACCTCGCCCAAACTCTTCCATATATTTGAGTTCACGCATGAAGGCAGCAATAGTAGTATTGCGACTAAATTGCGACTCTTTTAAGTTTTCAATTGAAACTCCGGGAGGCAAAGTACCAGGGTTAGATATTTCAATCCTGTCAGAGAAAATTGCGACGTGCACATAAGTTTGGTTGATTGAATAGTCTCTGTGTATGATTGCGTTCACGATTGCCTCACGAAGTGCATCCTCTGGGTACTCATACTTTTCAACTCGCTTTGATCCAACTAATTGAGCTGACCGTGAGATATTCCTCAAAACAAATGAAATTGTTTGATCTACTTGCGAATCGAGAGTTCCATAAATATCGGAACTGTCTAAAATGTTAGAGGATACTGTTTTGTCGGAGTAGCGCACACAACGTACGATGTATCGACTTAGCTCGCCAATGTTTTGGGGATCTCCTTTTGAAAATAATAACGCACCTGCATATGTTGGGTAAACCAATCCTCTAAACTCAGATGTAAGCTTTAAATTAAGTAAATTTTTTTGTAAATTCTCGCTTCCCTCTAAAGTTCTACCAGTTCTAGTGGCGCTATCGTCAAAAAACTTAACAGCTTTGTCTATATCTAGAATCTCTGTACTAGCAGATTTCAAAGGCTGTTGATCGAACTTATATTCAGGTGAATACATTAAGAATGAGCGAACCTCCTCGGCCGTAGTAGGTCTACTGACGTTAGCAACGCGAATGTATGAACCCCTATTGATTCCTGTATCAGTATAGTAACAAGGCTTATTCTCCAGTGAAAGTTCAGAAATACACAACACAACAATGTCCTTGCCATTGATGTTGAGCGTTTTTACCGAATACTCTCCTGGTGCTGTCATTTTATGATCAATATACTGATAAATCTTCTCCTGAAGCTCGTGAACGTTTCTAATACCAGTAATTTCTAACTTTGGTGTAGCAGACCTATCTTCTTTGACTCCAAAGACAATCAAGCCACCTCCAGCAGTATTTGAAAGAGCAGAAATTTCCTTGTAAAGCTTAGAACCAATACCACCTCTGCCGTCCTTAAACTCAACCTTGGGAAGCTCTGAATCATATTCAATAGCGGACTGTATGGTTGTAAGTAGTTCTTCGTCTGAAACCTCGTGCATAGACCTATTGTATAAGATAATTGCTACAAGTCCGTTGTTTGAGGCAATCTTCTTTAAATACTTAGCCGCAAAACAGTAGTAGTTGGGTTGGGTTAGTCACATTTAGCACAAATTGCACCAACGTATTAACAGTAACGATGTCTTCTATCATAGACAGAATTCCTTTCCGTCTCGTACGACCTTCTTTAGCCCAATTGTTGCGGGCGGCTGTTAGAAACAAAGCTACTACTGTACAGCTAAATATTTAATGAACGGACTTCCTTTTTATAATACCAGACGCGTAGTAAATGCTGGAAGCTTACCATGATCTAAAGTTGCGTAGTATGACCACAAGTGCGCAAAGGACGGCTCTTTAAAAATACATATTTATGATGTCAAGACCACTAACAAGCCGAGTAAAAACGTACTTAAGGTTGATGTGGCGGATAGTTTCTATCATATTTATGCGCGTGGCGTCGGCAAGCAAAATATTGGAGACTATACCATCATGACAAGTACTAAAAACTCTAAGTGTATAATCAGTCGTATGAGTCATATATACGACATGTATAGATTAGTCAAAATTGTGCAGAATGAGACACGTAAAAATGATAGACGAAACCCACCACCTGAGCAGTTTGTTGGTTTTTCAAGCCGTCACCCTGCAACGATTGTTGTAAAGAAAAGGTTTGTAAAGTATCACCCTTTACTAACATCAACAGACGCTGGGCATATAGTGGCCGATTCAATAAATCGAGAGTTTATCGAAGGAGTTGAAAACCAACTACCCGACAGTAATATAAAAGTAGATACACTTTGTGTAAGGCCAAAAGGTAGAGTCTTAATTGAAAGAACGTGGATTATATTTCCTACTGGCTTATGGAGTGCTTGGCGAGAAGAAAGCGGTAAAGGGTTTATAGCACTTATGTCTGCTATAATCAGTCTACTTACTGCTGTATTTCTTTTGCTTGCGGATATAGTATTCTTTGGTAAGAATGTATAATAAACTTATGAGCAAGAAACTCTTCAAAGACTTAATTAAACGCGCTTCGTAGCCAGTCCCAGAAGAACAGGATAAGTAACTGCTATTTGTTGATGCAATTTTATCGTTTAAAATAATATTGGCTAGTTAGCACCCGTACGTTTCCAAACTGTCCTCGTTAAATTTCCGACCGAACCGATTATTTTCAAGAGGCGAGCATTGACTTTACGGTGTATATATGCCATTATAAGGATATATGTTTGAATCAAATATCCCTCAAAAAGACATTAAACGTGGGTTTTTGCATGCCAAGTCTTTGTACGAACATGGTCAAGTCAAAGCAGCAGACAATAACCTGGAAGCACCCTACGATGTAACATACGTAGACGATTCTCTTGATACATTTGATGTCCACTACGGCACAAGTTCAGAATCCAGACGTCTCATTACCCTTAAAACCGCGATTGCAAACCGTGCTTTGACGGCATTAAGGCGCGCGCCAACACTCGACCATTACGCAATGGTCAGATCTCGACCGATGGCTATCCCGATTGAAGAAGCCATTCGGCTTGACCACAAGTTAAAAGATGGACTTACACGACCACAGCCATATGGCGTCAACGGCCGCCGAACCCAGCTTCTCAATCCCGAAAGCGATCGGTCTATCACTGTAGGCAATTCCATAATCAGTCTGGATGATGCGGGACTGGGTGAAACGATTGACGAACAACACATTGCGGAATTGATTGATAATTTTCTACGGGTAACGCCAGAGGATTTACATTTAAACCCCGATGTTCGTATTTCGGCCGAATTTAATGAAAAGCAACTCGATAGAGCGCTAGAAAATATACAATCGATTTTCGGATATCAAAATATGGACATTCGCAATCTGGATACACCCCAGAGAGTGAGTTTTTATATCGATGACGATCAAGAAGTTAATATCTTTTATCGGCCCTATACCTTGCAAAACACGGCGACACAAAGACCGGTATTTAGCCCGACGGTTAGTATGTCTAGCGAAATTAAAGATGAACAAGGTAACAAAACCGACCTCACCTACATGGTTAAACTGAGTAGTATCGGTTACCCAAGGGGCGTTAGCGCGTCGACGATAGAAATCCAGCCGGACACCCACAAGTACACATCGATTGATTCACCTGCAGAACTGCAATATCTGGGCGATGTTTTGGCCGTTCTCGGACAAAACGCGGAAAATGGCCTGCTCACAACAGACGCCCATACAGGCCTCCCTGGCGATTTCGGTGAGCGTATAGCCCAGGAAGTCCAGCGCTTATTCTTACAGCACATCACCATGCCCAAAGGTATTGACCTTAAGGCTTTTGTCAAATCGATTCGCGGGCGCCTATAACACCAGGTGTGGTTTATAGCGCCACCATTTCTTAGAAAGTGCTTGTGCTTATTGCGCCTTATTGATTAAATAAGCTCACTTATTACTTCACGAAAGGAAATCTGTGAAAAAAATTAACTCTCAATCAGGCAACGCGCATATCGTCATCATTGTTGTATTAGTCGTGGCTCTGGTTGCAACGCTCGGTTTTGTGTATTGGCAGAACTTTATTCAGAAGAAAGACGATTCCGCTAAAACATCGACACAAACTTCGCAGAAGGCCGCTACTCCTAAAGCAACAGCGGTTTTGCCGGATATGATTGAATATCCTACTAGCGTCATGGTAAAATCTGCCGTCGAAACAGCTCAGCTGACCAACGCACCAACCAGTTTTAAGGATTTTGTGGTACAGACAATCAATGCCGACAACATAGCAATTGTCTCCGAAGGCAGTAGTTGTAAACGAGTTATCTACGTCGACAAGATATACAAACAAACCTACGCACTCGGTATGATAGGCGCGACAAGCGCGACAGGCGATGAGAACGGCTGCATCGGCGGCGCGGCAATACTATGGGGAATTGTCGATGGCTCGTGGATGAAAATATCCGGGACGCAGGACACAGGCTTTCCATGTCAAGACCTTGAAAAATATAAAGTTCCTTCAGCCATCGCGGGAGCAACCTGTTTAGACGGTACCGAAAACGGCAAAGCCTACAGCCAATCCTAAACAGATATGAGTAGCAACAGGCTATTCTGACATGCAAAGGTCCGTCCTCTGTACTAAATAACAATTGCGAGCATCCATTATTTATTGGATGCTCGCTTTTTAAACGTAAGTTTTTTATACTAGGACTATCGTGGCAAAGAAAAAACAAACAAAATCATTTCTACAACTGACAAAACACCATGTTCGCATGGCGATTGTGCCACATAAGAAGAATGACTATCGTCCGCACTTGATCCGTCGTTATGGACTTGTCGCCATTGTCTTTGTGGTGGCGGGGTTGCAGTTCGGCTACAACGCTGCCACGACTGGTAGCGTGCTGGGGCGTGAATCGACTGTGACAATCAGCTCGCTACTGGATGAAACGAACAAGGCGCGCAATAATGATGGCGAGTCAGCCCTCGGTCTGAACAAACAATTGAGTCAAGCGGCCTACCTAAAAGCCCAAGACATGTTCGCCAAGCAGTATTGGGCACACAACGCCCCAGATGGCACTCAGCCCTGGAAGTGGTTTGGAGATGTTAAGTATAACTATGCCGAAGCGGGCGAGAATCTGGCCAAAAACTTCTCGACGTCTGGCACCGTTGTGTCGGCATGGCTGGCTTCACCCGCCCACCGAGCCAATGTTTTGAAATCGGATTATAGGGATGTGGGATTTGCCGTCGTTGACGGGGTGTTGAACAACAAGCAAACTTCGCTGGTGGTGGCGATGTACGGACAGCCGGCCGAAAGTGCGGTGGCAGGTGCCGAAACCAAGTTTAGCCAACCGCCGGTCGCGATGACAATCAGTCCGATTGCCCAGTTCGGTTTAGCCCTACAGTCAATCGGTCCCGCCGCCCTAGGCGGACTGGTGCTGATAGCCCTTGCAGCGGGCGTCGCCCTTGCAGCGCACGCTTACCGTCGTAAACTACCAAAGACACTGCGTCAATCATGGTACCGTCACCACGGGCTTTATAAGGCCGCTGGCATGATGTCACTCGGCGTTATGGTCATCTTTTTATCCGGTGGCGGACAGATTTAGCCTATGCGACACATTCCTTCCTCGGCCGACACCCTCAAACTAAATGGGAAAATTGATAAACTGGCCCTCGTGGTCGGCGTTATCCAGCCTTTAACGACACTACCGCAGATATACCTCGTCTTTACTTCCCATGATGTATCCCAAGTCTCGCTGTTCATGTGGACCAGTTACAACGTCGCCAGTGTCATTTTGCTGATATACGGGTTCAAGCACAAACTGCTGCCAGTGATAGGGGCACAGATTTTATGGCTCTTCGTCCAAACACTTATGATGATAGCAGTATTCATTTTTAGATAACGTGACAATACTTTATTATCGAAAGCCCTAGGTCCGTAGGCGTAAGTTGTTGCGCACACCCTGAATTGAATTGCGAACTTTAACGCTATTTGGTAGTACTCTCACGACCAGCACAAAGGCTAACAACACAGCAAAGCCGCACATAATTGACGGGATTGCCTTGGTAGTAGACGGATCAAGAATATTGAAAGTTGTGGTCGGTAGAATAAATACTAGGTAGCCGATTGCCATAGCGTGCAGGGCCTTTTTACGGGCGGGGAGTTCGTTGCCCCAGCGCGACGCCAGGTAGGTACCGACCAGTAGCCAGCCGTAGTAGTAGGCCATGAAAGGCCAAATGCTGCCTTGTTCTACGTGAAATACCGCGTAATTCGCATAGCAGGTTTGGCCGCTGATCGAGCTTTCGGCCAAGAGGTAAAAGCCCACAAAGGCGACACAACTGGCGTAGGCCGCGCCAACCAGAGCCGGTGACTTTTTGCCAGCCAGGGCCACTACCATATGAATACCGAGCGCTGGCAGGAGGGCGATGGCGCCGTAGCCGACGCGGGCCCATTCGACGTTTGTCCAGCCCAGTCCACCACAGACCATATACTCGGCCAGCTGGAAGGTGCCCAGAGTGACTAACATGACCGTGGCCAGTCGGCTGATGGTTGTCAGTCTATAGCGCCATAGGGTATAGAAGGCAAAGCTAAATTCAATAAAAAAGGTGGCGAGCATTACTGGCGGTGAGAAGCAGTAGAGTTTACCTTGATATTTTTTGAACATGATTATTATAATAGTATAGTATATTTGCGCTAACCCATAGAGCTAGAGCGCTTTTTACAAAGCCAAGTTAGTTATGGTTGATTGATAATAATGGTAACTAGAACTACTATTTAAGAGTAATGATTTAATTTTGGGGATTATTGTGAACGCTATTGAAACAACCAAGCTGACGAAATATTATGGCAAATCACTCGG
>DIZP01000027.1:20331-20524 GCA_002429375.1 bacterium UBA6025
GAGTGACTAACATGACCGTGGCTAGTCGGCTGATGGTTGTCAGTTTATAGCGCCAGATGGTATAGAAGGCAAAGCTAAATTCAATAAAAAAAGTGGCGAGCATTACCGGCGGTGAGAAGCAGTAGAGTTTGCCTGTATATTTTTTGAACATGATTATGACACTAGTATAGTATATTCGTGCTCATCCATAGCG
>DIZP01000027.1:20817-25810 GCA_002429375.1 bacterium UBA6025
AAATATTATGGCAAATCACTCGGTATCGTTGACGTTGACTTGACGATAAAAGAAGGCGAAATCTTTGGCTTTATTGGCCCGAACGGCGCAGGAAAATCAACTACTATCCGCACGTTACTGGGACTTATTCATCCAACCAGTGGGAGCGCTACCATCTTTGGCAAAGATATTACCAAATATGGACCTGAAATCAAGGAAGAAATAGGCTATCTGCCATCGGAAGTCTTTTATTACGACGACATGCGAGTCATCGACCTATTGAAATACTCCGGCAGCTTTTACAAGAAAGATCCTCGGACAATTTCGAAACGAATCAAAGAGCTGGCCGCCTATTTGGATCTGGATCTAAAGAAGAAGATTGATGATTTGTCCTACGGCAACAAAAAGAAAGTCGGTATCATTCAAGGACTGTTACATGAGCCGAAGCTGATTATTCTTGACGAACCGACCGGTGGACTTGACCCGTTGATGCAGCAAAGATTCTTTAATCTGCTCCGAGAAGAGAACAAAAAGGGCGCGACGATTTTGTTCTCGTCACATATTTTAAGTGAAGTTCAAAAACTATGTGACCGCGTGGCCATCATTAAAGACGGTAAAATTATTCGGATAGAAACCATCAGCAGCTTGGTTGAAAACGCCCACAAACGTTTCAAGCTGGAAACGGTCGACGAAATCGATGCTAAGCAGTTTGTCGACCTAAAAGGGGTTAGCGACTTAGCGATTAATGGCAATTTGATCAGCTTTTTGTACCGTGGTCGGATTAATGACATCACTAAACTCATTGCCGGGCTTGATTTGATCAATATGCTGGTCGAAGAGCCCGATTTGGAAGAGATATTCCTCCATTATTACCTGAAAGACGAATAGACGATGAATATATTTTTCCACGAGCTAAAAAGTTATCGAAAATCGACCTTGATCTGGGCAACCTCATTTTCAATGCTGGCCTTTATCTTTTTATTGATGTTCCCGGCCTTCACAAGCGACGCCGAGTTGTCGAAACAAATTTTGTCGAACCTTCCTCCCGCCGTCCGGGCTGCCCTCGGCATCTCATTTCAGACATTCTTTAGCGTCTATGGTTTCTTCGCCTACGTTCTGACTTTTGCGTCCGTCGCCGGAGCTGTCCAGGCAATGAATTTGGGTGTCGGCGTGCTGTCGAAAGAGGAGAGTGGTAAAACGGTCGATTTTTTACTGACAAAACCGGTCAGCCGGGCTAAGGTGATGACCAGCAAGCTGGCGGCCACTATCTGTTTGTTGGTGTTCACCAACTTGGTGTTTAGCTCGGTCGCTCTAGTGTCGGCCAAATTGATTTCCACGGCGGCTTTTAGCTCGAAGACCTTCTTATTGGTTTCGGGCACTCTGCTGCTTGTTCAAATAATATTTCTGGTGCTCGGCGTTTTACTGTCGGTTATTATTCCTAAAATAAAATCAGTCATTGCCGTGACGCTCCCGATTGTGTTTACGTTTTTTATTATCGGCACACTGGGATCTATCATTGGCAACGACAGTGTCAAATACATCTCGCCGTTCAAATTTTATGATTTCAATTACATTATCGAACATAATGCCTACGAGGTAAAATTTCTTGTACTTGAGGCAATTTTTGTGATTGTATCCATCATCGTTAGCTACAGTGTGTATATCAAAAAAGATATTAGGGCGGTATCGTAATGAATTTGTTCTCTCGCGAGATAAAGGCCAGTCGCAAAAGCCTGTTCTTTTGGTCGATTGGTATGATTGCGCTGGTTGGGTCGGGTATGGCAAAATTCGCCACCTATAGTGGTGGCGGTCAGTCGATGAATGAGCTGATTGCTCAGTTTCCAAAATCTATCCAGACGATTTTTGGTCTGACGGGCTTTGACCTGAATACAGCCAGTGGTTATTTTGGCGTTCTGTTTGCCTATATAGCTTTAATGGCGACAATCCATGCCGTTTTGCTGGGTGCCGATATAATATCAAAAGAAGAGCGTGATCGAACTTCGGAGTTTTTGTTCGTCAAGCCGATTTCGCGCCTTAAAGTAATTAGTTCTAAGCTTTTAGCCGGACTCAGTAACTTAACTGTTCTTAACCTTGTCACTTTAGTTTCATCGGTATATTTCATCAATTATTTTGGTCATGGAGCTGCGATGAATAGTGACGTGTATGTCTTGATGGTTGGTTTGTTTTGCTTGCAACTGCTGTTTTTCTTTGTTGGAACCGTGATAGCGGCCTCGATCAAAAGACCAAAAACCTCCGCTTCGCTGGCAACTTCGGTCCTGCTGGTGACCTTTACGCTGACCTACCTGATTAATATCAACGAACACTTCGATGGATTAAAATACCTCACACCGTTCAAATATTTCGACGCCAAAAATATAATGACAGACGGCGCACTCGATCCGGTTTACGTCGTATTGTCACTCGGTTTGATTGTCACGATGGTTTTCGTGACGTATCGAGCCTATAATCGCCGAGACTTAAGTATATAGTTTAATGCCAATCTGGTTAGTCTTTCTAGGGTATAATTAAACCCATGGCGAATATCCGAAAAATTGTGAAGAAGCTAATTCCGATGACTTTATTTAAAACCGTTGAACCTTATGGCCACTTGGTCGAGTCGGTGTTGGCGAATGTGCGCTACGGCTTTCCGTCACGCGGGATGCGGATTATCGGCGTGACCGGTACGAACGGTAAAACGACCACTGCATTTATGATTCAAAAGATGCTCAGCCAAGTCGGTATCAAGACGGCCCTAATGACGACGGTTGCTTACGGTGTCGATGACGACATCAGAGCACAGGTCGCCCACATGACGACGGCCTCGGCACCCTTATTGCAAAAGCGTCTGCGCGAGTTCAAACACCAAGGCGTGGAATGGGTCGTCCTCGAAACGACCAGTCACGCTCTGGCCCAATATCGCATCTGGGGTATTCCGTACGAAATCGCCGTCATGACCAACGTGACGCACGAACATCTGGATTATCATGGCACATTTGCCCGTTACCTGACCGCTAAGGCGCGACTTTTCAGGCTGGCTGCCAAGCATGGTAAAAAATTTGGCGTCGTCAACGCCGACGATCCTAGCGCTAAAGCTTTTACGGACGCAATCCCTCGATCGGTTACCTACGGCGTCAAAGCGGGGGAACTGCGAGCGACCGACTTGACGCTCGAGTCGGACGGCTGTCGTTATCGGGCTACCATCGACGATGATACCTATAGCATCCATTGTCATATTCCCGGCGAGTTCAATGTTTATAACAGTTTGGCCGCCGTGGCGGTCGGGCGCGAGCTGGGGCTAACCCGACTCCAAATCGAGCAGGGGATTGAGGCTCTGGGCGGTGTCGAAGGCCGTATGACTGTGGTTGATGAAGGTCAGCTATTTACGGTCGTAGTTGACTATGCTCACACCCCTGATTCATTCGAACGCTTGCTGCATGATGTGCGCCAGGCAACGAAAGGAAAACTCGTCACTATGTTCGGCTCGGCCGGTCAGCGCGACGAAGCCAAGAGGGCCATCCAGGGCGAAATAGCCGGCCGTTACAGCGACGAAGTTATCCTGACTGAAGAAGATGACCGTGACGTTGATGGTCATTTGATTTTGCAGCAGATTGCCAGTGGCGTAAAAAAAGCTGGCAAAACGACTGATAAGGACTTATTTTTAATCCTCGACCGCGAAGAGGCTATCGGCTATGCATTGACGCGCGTTAAGACGGCGAAAGATACGGTCATCTTGCTAGGTAAAGGTCACGAAAAAACCATCGAGCGGGCTGATGGCGAATATCCGTGGAACGAGGTCGAGATTACCAAGACCGCCCTTCGGGCGCTAGGCACAAAAAAATCTAACTAAGCGTCAAAGTGGTGCAGCGGATGTAGCCGCCGCCTTTAGCCAGTTCGCTGATGGCGGGCGACAATATGGTCAGGCCATGGGCGCGCAGGGCGCTGGCGAGTTCGGGGGCGTGGGCACTCATGACGACTATTTCGCCCGTCGAAACCATGTTGGTGGCAAAGGCGGTTTGGGCTTCGGCCAGTGAAACTTCGATTTTATCGACGCCCTCGAAAGCCGCCAAAAAGGCGCGGCTGGCCGGCATGAAGGCCGCCGGGCAGTAGGCGATGAGCCCTTTGATACCGTCGCCAGGGGCTTTGATGATGGCCAGTGCCAAGTCGATGTCGTAAAAGAAGCTGTCGGCCCAGCCGGAGACAGCGTTGATGACGGCCTCGCCCGCCTCATCAAGTTGGGGATTGGCCTGCAGCTGGATGCGCTCGTAACCGAGGGTATCGGCGGCAAACGCTTGGGCTGCCTCGTCGCTACGGTAGCCACTGCCGCAAAACAGATAATTGCCACAGGCTAGGGCGTCGCCTTGGCCACTGAATTTGAGGCCGTCCGGAACATGGAGGACGGTTTTACCCAGGGCGGTCAGGACTTTTTCGGCGTAGGCCTCTTCGGCGTGGCGGGCGCCGGGCAGTCGGGCCAGGATTGCCGTATCACCGCGCACCAGGGCCCAATTGGCGGTATAGACGCCATCTTGGCAATCGATTGGCGACGGGACTTTTGTGACCGTAATGCCAGCTTGTCGGATGAGGTTATAAATCGAGGCGTGCTCTAGGATGGCCTTGGCCAGATCGAGCGGCTCGTGATGATAATAAGGGTTAATGGCTTGTAAATTGCTAAAATTATCGGCATCTGACATGAGGACACTGGTATTGATGAGTGGCATGGGGCTCCTTTGAGAGTAGCTTAATAATAGGAATCGTGATGCTTGTAAAAATGCAGGCGGCGAGCGACGCGTTCGCCAACTTTCGTCCAGAGTTTGTACTGGGCAGGGGAAATCACCAAATCGTAACAGCCGATGTAGTCGATGACGGTTTTATTAAAGGCGGTCTTGAACAGCCCGATGCCGTGATGTTTGTGGTTGGTATCACCGATTTCGTCACTGGGGGGCGCACCGCAAAAGTCGTGCACTAGCGCACCTTGTGACTTGGCCCACTCGATGACGCGCCACTGCAACAGGTGACT
>DIZP01000051.1:0-1623 GCA_002429375.1 bacterium UBA6025
GTCATGTCGTATTTATCAAGAATTTCATCAGTTATCATTAAATTGCCCCTATATCTTTTAGTGCCTGCTTGAATCCAGCCAAGGCCTGGCGCGCCGCATCATAGCTGACCTGTACGTCGGTCTCGTGAGCAACCTGGTTACGAAGTTTGTGTGCCGTCCAAATATTATTGCGGTTACTAAATAGGTTAGCGCCACTCTTCATGCGTTCGCCCATCGTCTCGCCCTTGGTGCCACGCTCCCTGAGGGCTTGATCGAGCAGTTTATCGGCATTCAAGATCACTAAATGATAGCTTGATGGTTCATTCTTTTTGAGCTGATGTTCGATCGCCAGCCACTTTGTCCGGTAGCGATCAACGTCGAGTTGTTTGACGCCTTTTTTTGTGAGCTCGATGACGGCGAATAATAGTCCGCCAACAATAATAATTGCCGCAAAAAAGAAGATAATAGTCTGGTCCATTACACCGCCTCCACTGATCGGGCGAGTGCCAATAAATCGGCGTCACTCCGCCGTTGCCCGATTAGCTGCACGCCGATTGGAAGACCTGCGCTATTCACTCCTGCCGGAATACTCATAGCAGGTAAGCCCGCCAGCGAAGCTGGAACAGTCATAATATCCGCTAGGTACATTTTGATCGGATCACTGGTATTCTCGCCCAGCTTGAATGCTGGCGTTGGGCTGACAGGTCCGAGCAGGACATCGTAGTGTTCGAACAGGGCGTTAAAGCCAGCAATCAAGAGTGTTCTGGCTTTTTGGGCCTGCAAGTAATAGGCGTCAAAATAACCGCTTGAAAGAACGTAGCTTCCAATCATAATACGACGCTTATTCTCCGTCTCGAAGCCTTCGTCACGGGTCCGGCCATAGAGTTCAGCCAGTGTCGTAACGCCCTCGGCACGATGACCATAACGAATCCCGTCGTAACGCGCCAAATTACTACTCACCTCAGCGGGAACGATAATATAATACATCGCCAGGGTATGGGCTACTATCGGCAGGGACACGTCTTCGACGGTATGACCGGCATCACGTAAACGCTGGACGTATTCAAGCGTGCGTTGTCGAACTTCCGGATCAACGTCGTCGGTCATAAATTCTTTGATAAGCCCGATTTTTTGTCCAGGTTCAATCGTCTGTTTAGGCGTAAAAAAATCGGCTAGTGTAGTCATATCTTTCGGGTCATTACCGGACATAATGTCCATTACCAGTTCGGCGTCAGCGACGTTCGTCGTGAAGACGCCAATCGTATCAGTGCTACTCGCCATCGCCACGACCCCGTAACGGCTCACCGTGCCGTAAGTTGGCTTGACACCGACGACGTCGTTAAAACTGGCCGGTAGGCGAATTGAGCCCCCCGTGTCGCTGCCCAGTGCAAAAGGTACGATGTCAAGAGCCGTCGCGACGGCCGGTCCGCCGCTACTCCCGCCCGCCACACGAGTTTGGTCAAACGCATTTTTTGTCGGACCAAAGGCCGAGTTCTCGGTACTGCCGCCGTGCGCGAACGCGTCAAGGTTAGCCTTGCCGATGCAAATCGCCCCCTCGGCTTCCAGTTTCTCGACGGCCGTTGATTGAAGCGGCGCGTTGAAGTGTTCCAACATCTTACTAGCTGCGGTCGTTGGCGCCCCAAA
>DIZP01000051.1:1888-3781 GCA_002429375.1 bacterium UBA6025
TCGGCGCGCTCCAACGCCCGCTCCTGGGTGAGGCTCAGTAGGGCGTGGTACTGTTCGTTGTCTTTTGCCTTCGCAATCGCTGACAAAACGTTGTCACGCGCGCTACGGCCAATGTAATCAGCAATGAGTGTCATTTTATAATACCTTTGGAACTTTAATTTGGTTGTTGTCCGACGCCGGGGCGAGCGCCAACAGGGCCTCACGGCCGATACCATAGTCATCAACCACATCATCACGCCAGACATTCTCGAGGTCGGTCACTTGATAGGTGGGCTCGATGCCAGTCGTATCGAGTTGAGAGAGTTGTTCGACGTACCCCAAGATATTACCAATATCTACCTGGAGGTTATCTAATTCATTGTCACTAAGTTGCAAACTACTTAACTGTGCAAGATGTTGCACATCGGCGCGGGATATCTGTGTCATGACCCCATTATACCTTAGAACCCAAACGAAAACATAGCCCTAATGCTGGGCTATGTTTATTTTTATCGCTCGAGTCTAGCGCTGGATGTCGATGAACGTGTGAGCTTTGCCACTGGCACCAGCACGACCGGTACGGCCGATACGGTGGATGTAGTCCTCGTAGTTTTGAGGAGTGTCAAAGTTAATCACGTGTGAGACATTCGGGATGTCGAGGCCACGGGCCGCCACGTCGGTGGCAACCATGACACGAACGCGGTTGTCTTTGAATTGCTTCAAGGCGCGTTGTCGTTGTGATTGATTCTTGTTGCCATGAATCGCGACAGACGGAATACCACTGTTGTCGAGGTGATCGCTCAGACGTTGGACGCCGAACTTAGTCTCGCCAAAGACAAGTACTTTCTCGTAGTCATCGCCACGAAGCATATCAGTCAAAAGTTCAACCTTGTGCATTTTATCGCGGGCTTCGATGACAGACTGTTCAATGTGCTCATTCGTCTCGCTGGTACGAACCGAGATCGTGATAGGATCCTTCAAAAAGGTGCTGACAAGCGCTTGGATTTCAGGCGTAATCGTCGCGCTGAAAAAGAGCGTCTGACGATCGACGGGCATTTCACCGACGATGGCACGAATATCAGGCAAGAAACCCATGTCGAGCATACGGTCGGCTTCGTCGAGCACCAATGTCGTCATATTTTCTAAACGGATCAAACGACGGTTCATGAGGTCTTTCAAACGACCCGGTGTTCCAATAATAAAGTGGGGACGACGCTTCAAATCACGAATCTGTCGATCAACGCTGACGCCACCGACAATCAGAGCAGAATACAGGTTGAGGCCTTGGCTGAAGGCGCGGAACTCTTCGTCAATTTGCTGAGCCAGCTCACGGGTTGGCGCAATAATCAGCACGCTTGGCGTCAGCGAGATGCCAGTTTGGCGTTCGATAATAGGCAATAGGAAAGCAGCGGTTTTACCCGTGCCGGTGTTGGCCAGACCAATAACGTCTTTGCCTTCGATTACATATGGGATCGCTTGGTCTTGGACAATACTAGGATTCTCGTAGCCTTTTTTAGCGATATTATGTTGCAGTTGATTACCGAATGGAAAATCGGTAAATTTATGGGTCGGCACGTAGGCCACTTCTTCGGCCTTAGCGATTGCTTTATTGATAAATTTGCTTGGGTGAATATACTTCTTTGCGGGACCCTTGCTGCCACCACGGCGTCCACCGCCATAAGAGCCACCACGGCTTCCGCCTGAGGAACGAGAGTTAGAGTTATTAGAACCGCCGAAGCGTCGTTGTTGGAATGCCATATGAAATAGCCCTTTCGTTAGTTGATTGCTGTTTTGCAGTCTTATAGCTCGCGTCAGCGAGCGTGAAAGAACAGCGAGAGGATATTTCTGTGGCCGCGCTTTTTATTTTACTATGCGCAAGTCTTTGAAAGAGGCTCGACATTCATCGAATGCAAT
>DIZP01000011.1:0-3975 GCA_002429375.1 bacterium UBA6025
GCTTGAACTGAAGTAATCGAGCCTTTTTTGGTACTGGTAATCCGTTCCTGTAAGGCGCCCATTTCTTGTTGCAAATTCGGCTGATAGCCTGCTGCACTCGGCAAGCGACCCAGCAGGGCTGATACTTCAGCACCAGCTTGGGTGTAACGATAAATGTTATCGATAAATAGCAGAACGTCTTTACCGTCATCACGGAATGTTTCAGCCATGGCGAGACCCGACAGGGCAACACGCAAACGCGCTCCAGGTGGTTCGTTCATCTGGCCGAAAACGAGACTGGTTTTACCAAGTACGCCGGCTTCTTGCATCTCGTAGTACAGGTCATTGCCTTCACGGGTACGCTCACCGACACCGGCAAAGACCGAATTACCGCTATGGAACTTGGCGATATTATTAATCAGCTCCGTAATCAGGACCGTTTTACCGACACCAGCGCCAGCGAACAGACCGACTTTACCGCCTTTTGTGACCGGCGCAATCAGATCAACTACCTTAATGCCAGTTTCGAGAATCTCGGTTTTGTTTGACTGCTCGGAAAGTGGGGGCGGGTCGCGATGAATCGAGGCGCGTTTACCTGTCAAGGCGGGCTTACCGTCAATTGGATCACCGACCACGTTGAACATCCGTCCTTGAGTCGCATCACCGACCGGGACGCTAATTGGCGCACCAGTGTTCGTAACACTGTCACCGCGCTTCAGGCCGTCGGTACTCGACAGTGCGATTGCCCGAACGGTTCGTTCATCGAGGTGCTGGGCGACTTCAAGCGTCAAAATACGCTGGTTGTGCGTTATCTGTAACGCGTAATAGATTGCCGGTAGCTTGTCTGTAAACTCAACGTCAACGACGACGCCGACAACCTGTGTAATTTTTCCTGTATTTTCTTTACTCATTTACGTCTCCTTATTCGTTAAGCGCTTCAACGCCGCCACTAATTTCTGCTAATTCTTCGGTGATAGCGCCTTGACGGGCTTTGTTCATTTCGAGCGTCAAATCATCCGCTAGGTCAGAGGCGTTATCGGTCGCGTTCTTCATTGCCAGCATTCGCATACTGTGTTCACTGGCCCTGGCATCAAGCAGCGCCTGAAAAATCTGGGCACCAACCAGCCGATAAGCAATGCCGTCCAGAACCTCCTCGGTACTGGGCTCATAGGTTGCATCGGAGGCAACACCGGGCTCAAATGCCGCTTTAAAGCCAGCTGGCAAAACACGCATCACGCGGGCTTGCTGGTTTATGCTACTGACAAAATGTGTATAAATGATATCAACGGCATCAACCTCACCACTGGTGAATTTCAATCTGGCACTATCTAAAATTGCATACAGTTCACGTCCATCTGGCCGATCGGGTAAGTTCTCATAGACACCCAGCACCTGCGTATCCTTGATGCGAGCGACGAACTGCGCCGTCTTACGGCCGATAGCAATCGTAGTGTTTTTAACTTTTGTCGTGTCGTCGATTCGGAGCTGTTCAATATAGGCTTTGACGATATTACTGTTGTAAGCCCCAGCCAGGCCCTTATCAGACGCAATCACAATCAGTAATCTAGTTTTTACAGTCCGCTTCATGAAAAACGGATGACGGGCGACGGACGTGTGGTGGGAGAGTGCCGTCAAAAGCTCACGAGCCGCCAGCGTATAGGGCGCGGAGGCTTTGGTTGCTTCCTGGGCCCGACGCATCTTACTAGCCGCGACCAGCTGCATCGCTTTAGTAATCTGCTTGGTATTTTTTACCGAGCGAATTCGAGTCTTTAATACTTGGGTTGATGCCATGAGCTATTTTTCCTCGAATCCCTTGGCGACTGCTTTAGCGACTTTCTCGATGGCTTTGGTTTGAGCATCGGTCGGCTTGTCGCCCTTACCGAGTTCGCGCATCTCGTCTTTGTACTCGGCCCATAACTTAGTCAACAAGGCTGTTTGAGCATCCTTAATACGGGTCGGCAGAATGTTATCAAACAGGTCGTTGGTGACGGCATAAATACTCGCGACCTGTTCCCAGATGCTGGCTGGCTGATATTGAGGCTGTTTGAGCAGCTCCGTCAGTCGCTGACCTCTGTCAATTTGAGCTTTTGTATCGTCGTCGAGGTCGCTGCCAAATTGCGCAAAGCTGGCAAGTTCACGAAACTGTGACAGACCAAGTTTGAGGTTACTACTGACAGACTTAACGGCTTTGGTTTGAGCGGCGCCACCGACACGACTAACTGAGAGACCGGCCGAAATAGCCGGACGAATACCTTGATAAAACAAATCGGTCTCAAGAAAAATCTGTCCGTCAGTAATTGAAATAACGTTAGTCGGAATATAGGCGCTGATATCGCCGGCTTGTGTTTCAATGATAGGGAGAGCGGTCAGCGAACCGGCCCCAAGCTCGTCGCTTAATTTGGCCGAACGCTCCAACAGGCGAGAGTGAAGATAAAAGACGTCGCCCGGATAAGCTTCGCGTCCCGGTGGACGACGAAGTAGGAGTGACATTTGGCGGTAAGCCACGGCGTGCTTTGTCAGGTCATCATAAATCATCAAAGCGTGCTGTTTATTATCGCGGAAATACTCACCCATAGCCGTGGCGGCGTAAGGTGCCAAGTAGAGCAGCGACGCTGGATCAGAGGGACCCGTCGCCACGACGATAGTCTGATCCATGACGCCTTCTTTTTTGAGGCGATCAATCAGGCGAGCAACCTTGGACAGCTTCTGACCGATAGCGACGTAAACATTGACCACACCGGTCTGTTGCTTAGTCTGATTAATCATCGTATCGATAGCCAGCGCCGTCTTGCCCGTTTGGCGATCGCCGATAATGAGTTCACGCTGACCACGGCCAATCGGAAACATCGAGTCAATGGCCATAATCCCGGTCATGAGTGGCTCGTGAACAGACTTACGACCCATCACACCGATAGCTTCGCGCTCAATAAGGCCAAATTGCTTTGTCTTAATCGGACCACCACCATCCAGTGGCCGCCCCAATGGATCGACGACACGGCCAAGCAGTTCGGGACCAACCGGTACTTGCAACATTGTGCCTTTCAGGCGAACCGTATTGCCAGCCGATACTTGCGCGTCGGTACCTAGCAGCACCGCGCCAATTTCGTCTTCCATCAAGTTAAGGGCAAATGCTTCGATAATGCCATCAGCTGTTTCGATTTGTAACACCTCATTGTAGCCAGCGCTATGGAGTCCATGAACCCACGCCACGCCATCACCGACTCGGACGATCACTCCAACGTTCTCTAAGCCCTCACTTGACTCGAGACTCGCGATTGCGGCGCGTAGGTCACCCGAAAGGTCTGCTACTGATAGTTTGGTCATGTCGTTTTTCCTTATCATTTCTTATAATTTGTTCTTAATAATGTCAGCTTCCGGGCGATTGTGGCATCGAGTTGCGACCCAGGTAAGTCGATTTTGACGCCTCCGAGCACGCTTGGATCGATAAACTGGTGAAGCTCTACTTGTTGGGCGCCGGTCTTATCTTCGATGAGTTTCGTCACCGCCAGGCGAGTTGCCTCTGTCAGATTAAAAGCTGAGGTCGCCCGGGCCAGAACAATACCTTGTTTTGTCAGTTCGTATTCGATGTCTCGCACCACAAGGCTGACTTCGTTCGTCCGCCGGCTATCGATAAGAAAAGCCGCTAGTTGTCGCACGAGTTGCTCGACGTCAGCGCCAGTCGCTAATTGCTGGGCAATGTAGCCGGTAATTTTGCGGCGCGACAGACGAATGGCCATGGGATTACTTCATCACCTTTATGGCGTCGACGACGAGCTTCGAATCGATTTCGCCGGTCACTACTTTTCCGACAACCTGTTCAGTTGCCTTTGTAACCAGTTCGAGGGTCTCGTTATAGAGAGTCTTTTTAGCCTCGAGGACTTCTTTGGTGATTTCAACTCGGGCATCAGCCACGATTTGTTCAGCGCGCTTTTGGGCTTTTTGCTCGCTCGCCGTCAAAGCATTGGCCGATTCAAGCTTGGCGGTTGCGACGATATC
>DIZP01000011.1:4213-9843 GCA_002429375.1 bacterium UBA6025
ATACCGATGATGGCCAGTGAGTCGGCAAATACGATTGCGGTAATCATTAACGTTCGGATGTCACTCAACTTTTCTGGGTTACGACCAAATGCGTTCAGCGCGCCGGCACCAATAAAGCCAATACCCATTGCTGCACCGAGTGCCGGTAGAGCGTACGTCAGGCCAAATGCTAGTTGTTCCATGTTTCTATCTCCTTTTCGCTGTACTGCGAATTCTTGTCTTAGTTGTTTTCTATTATATCATTCTGGCTGTTGAGCCGTTTTGGGCTGCAGAGCGGGGGAATGGTCAGATGAAGTGTCGCCGTGCGAAGTGACGGCGAGTGACGTGAAAATAAGCGTCAGAATGAAAAATACGTAGGCTTGAATAAAGCCGATGAATAGTTCGAACGCCATAAAAAATGGTAACGTCACACTTGCAAAGTAGTTTGTTAAAACCGCGATAACAATCAACAGTACTTCGCCGGCGAAAGCATTCCCGAATAAACGCAGCGCCAGGGCGGTGCCCCGCGACAGCTCACCAATCAGCTCGAGAATACCTTCAAACGAACCTATCGGATCTTTAACCGGGTTACGAAAATAGCGCCTGGCATTACCCAGCACGCCCAAATGCTTGATGGCATAGAACTGGACGGTGACAACGGTAATAATAGCGAGACCCAAGGTAAAGTTCAGATCGGCTGTCAAGCTTCGTAACAGTGGCACACCGCTTATCATAATAGAATCAAGACCAGGTAGGACACTCAGCCAGTAGTTAATCAGCACAAAAAAGAATATGGTGACCGCTAACGGTGTTACCTTGCGGGCCAAGACTCGGTCGGGCACGACATCGTTAATCGACTTCAGCAAACCTTCAAAAACCCACTGAACTAACCCGACAAATCGGTTATAACGGCCCGTCCGTACCATATATACGACGTAAAACAGAATAGCCAGCATAACCGCGAGGCCCATTAGGCCAGTCACCATCGCGTTGGTCACTGCAACACCACCAACCGAAAAGAGTTTTTCAGCCGCGATGCTGATACGAAGATCGATGGCGCCAAACGCGCCGATCATGATTGTCTCACTTTTCTAATTTGAAGGGTGATTAATATCGCGCTGGTAGCAAAACCAATGATAATCATCATGGTGGTAAAAAGAGGGGCTTTATGAAGCATGTTGTCGAGACCGATACCTACGATGGTTCCCGTGATAGGGGGAACAAAAGTCCGCCACGTCGTATCGAGGATAGTCAGCAGCAACAAAATTACCGCAGAGTGCGGTAACTTTGTCGCCTTAGTGGTAGGTCTAGGCGACTGAGTCATTTCATTCTATACTGTAGCAGTGAAAGAGAGATTTGTACAGTCATGCCACGACGTAACAAACAAATAAAGTCATTGATAGCGTCGGTCCAGGCCGGTTGCAAATCAAAACGTCGCTTTGATAATGAGCAATCCGCCTTGAAGGCGGCCGACAATCAAATGTTGCTCAACCTGTCGCTCGAACTGAGCGTTTATAAATGTGATTATTGCACTGGTTGGCATTTGACGCGCCGCGTCAAAAACACCGATAAGTAGAGCAATCGCCACTCGGCGATTGCATTATTCTCAATTGCTTTCACACGGGACCGTTAGCTTGAGGTTACTGTAAAGGTACCGCTAGTCGTAAATGTATGGATAGTATTCCCACCCAGTATTGTTATTGTTCCACCTGTCGCTGTCATGGAGCCAGTAGGGTAGGAGATGATAACAACACCAGAACCGCCTGCACCACCGGGCTGCGCAGCTTCATTCACATTCGTTAAAGAACCTCCACCGCCGCCACCAGTGTTGGCAGCACCAGATGTACCAGTTCCGGTAGTAACGCCTCGACCATTTCCGCCGCCACCATTTCCGCCGGAACCCAAAGTCGTACTTCCTGCACCGCCGCCGCCGCCGCCATAATAAACAGAGCTATTTGAAATTGAAGATAGAAAACCAATTCCGCCATTACCACCTATAGTATCAGTAGTAGAGCTACCGCCTATTGCGCCGCCGCCACCGCCACCACCGCCAGCGCTCGGTACTAAGCTATCATAACCATTATCATTTCCACCAGCATATCCTTGTCCCAAAATTCCAGCCGCACCATCTAATGTCTGACCATTTTCTCCAGCTGCCCCGCCCGAACCACCACCAGTTGGGGCAGTTACCCAAGTTCCACCGTAACCTCCGCCAATTGCTCTTAATGACCCAAATATAGAGTTTTGGCCATTGTTGCCTGCAGTAAATCCAGCTACTCCTGTTCCACCATTTCCAACCGTTACTGCATACGTTCGGTCCGAAAGACTATAAGAACTATTGTAAATAACGCCACCTGCACCGCCGCCGCCGGATGCAATACTCTGACCTGAGGATCCACCACCACTACCACCGCCAGCCACAACTAATACTTTTGCAACACCTGCTATAGGTACCTGAGAAGGGTTTGGAGTGTAAGTATTATCGTAAGAATAGGAATTCGGGTCGGTTGCGCTCCAAAAGTTTGCAGCCGACCATGTCACATCGGAAACTGTCAGAGCAACGTTATCCGCAGTACGAACGACGGCAAGATCAAAGCCAGACAGACTGGCCACATTGTTTAACGCGACACCAAAACTATGAAGACCCTCACTTAAGGTGAGGATGGTCGTATTAATGTCACTATTATTACCATTAGCAACAACAGCGCCATCAAGATAAATGGAACAGGAGTCGTCACAGCCATAAGCTAGTCTTACCTGAGTTGGAGCCACAATGTTTATTATCCGACTGTCCTTAAACACCGCATAGCCTGCAGGGTAATTGCCCGATCCATCATAACTGTGAGTAGTATTTATATATCGGGCCGTCGAATCTCCGCTTCGCGACAGCCAATAGCCAGCCGCGACGGTTGAAGTCGCTGGCATAATATCCCTAACTGGCGTCCAGGCTGTAAGGTCAGTATAATAATTAACCGACGAATAATGTACGGGGTTTCCTGCGCTAACGCGCCAAGTCGTATCTGATACTACGATAGGGGATGAGGCGCCATTTAATTTTAATGACGCCATAATATTAAACCCTCCTGGGAGAATTGCCCCGTTTGTATCTCTCACCATAATCGTGTGGCAGCCAACTGCCAAATTAACAGTCACAGAGGTGGCCGTCGTATTATACATAGAAAGAACAAGAGCACTGTCAATATAGAAGTTACTGTGTCCGTCACTGTTAGCTGTCAGTGTGTATACTCCTGCCTGCGTCACACTAAAATCTTTTCTAAAATAATTAGGGCCAGAGTTTAAATTACCAGTCGCAATCGCAATAGGTTTGGCTGTCGGCTCAGGTATTGGGAAAGTAGTTGTCGTTATCGCAGCGTTATTCCACCCCAGCACGCTCGTGGCGCTACCAGAACATAAATCAGGCACGGCCACTGACGGAACGGTGTTCTGCTGATAACGCCGCCAGACAGCACCATTTGACGTTCGGAGGATCTCGACAAAGCCGGTATTGGGAAGTGTCAGGGCTTTGCCGGTGGCGTCAACTGGTGGCATGCCAATACTAAAACTACTGCGGACATCCCCATTGAGCGTTACCGAGCAGCGAGCATCGATCGACGGACAAGAAAAGCCCGCTAATTGGGCTCCGGAGCAGTTCGTGTTTGGCATCAATGGATTAGCATTGCTCCATTGCGGCAGGCCACCATTAGCGTTGAGACAGGCTTTTGCATAAGCAACGCCCGCGTCACCAGCCACTTGGGCCAGTTGGGTATAATATTGGGTTTTTATAGCCGTCCTGACGGCCGTCGTACTCGTCACGGCGGCAAGCAGCACAATAAGCATGACAATAGAGCTTATTAGAATCGTGGGGAGGGCAAAGCCAGGTGTATGACGCGCATCCGTTGTTGGTTGTGTTGCTTGCTCGACGTGTGTCACGTTTTTACCTCTGTTGTTATGCGCTAAGTATAGCATAAGCGCTAAAAATTGGAAGATAGTAAGCGTTATCCCATCAACCATATACTATTTACCACCTACCAAATAGCGTACAATGTACAGTAACAGCACAAAAGGGAATATATCATTATGAGTAACAGCCCGACACCGCAAATCATCGTTTATAAAACCAGTTGGTGCGCCTTTTGCCACGCTGAGACGCAGTGGCTCGACACGCTCGGTATAGCCTACATCGCCAAAGATATCGAAGCCGATAAAGCCGCCTACGCCGAACTGATGAGCAAGAATGGCGGCACCTTTAGCGGCGTGCCCGTGACCGATGTTGCTGGCGACCTGATACTCGGTTTTGACCGACCAAAACTGCAGACGACCATAAAGGCCCATCATATTGAGCCAGTTTCCGCTTAGTAAAACCTTGTAAAAAAGCCTTGGGTGGCATGCGGTGGGGCCACCCCAAAATTGTTTATGGTAAGCCATAAAAATTTTAGGGGTAAACCGAATGACAGGACCCTATAGTGATAGTTTATTTAGCACCGATTTGCAGCACGTCGCCACCAAGCGCCTGACGGAAATAGCCATCATGACTGACGTAAATCACCGCACCGGCGTATTTACCGAGCGCTGTTTCAAGCTCCTCGATACTCGGCAGGTCGAGGTGGTTGGTTGGCTCGTCCAGAATCAATAGCTGTGGATTATTTGCCAGCATCGAAATAAGCTGAAAGCGGGCTTTTTGACCACCGGAAAGTCGTGACACGGGCGTCTTGCCGTCACCGTCGTTAAACAAATAATCACTCAACAGGTTACGAACCTTGGACACGGAGATGCTGAGGTTACGGTCCAGATACATCCGTTCAATCGCGGCCTCCAATGGTAATTCAAAATAAGTCGGGGAAACTTCTTGTTCATAGACGCCAATCCGAACGTGCGGGTCAAGCGACAGTTCACCAGCAAAAAACCGAGGGGTTTTGTCGCCAAGTAACGCCTTAATCAGCGTCGTTTTACCGGCCCCGTTACGGCCGCGTAGCTCCAAAGCCTCACCTTCGCGCAGATCGATGTTAGCACCATCGAATAACGGCGCGTCGCCATAACCCAGCGAGACATCGCGGCCGGTGACCAAAACGTGTTTACTGCGCGATTCGTCACCCTTGAGACTCATGCGAATATTTTTGGCCTTGAACTTGTCATATTGGGCAGCAACTTTGTAGTTCAGATTCGACGCTGATTCTTTATCAATCCAAAAAGTTGGCTTCTCTTTGGCTTGCAGTTCGCCAAGCTCCTTACGTGAAGTCTCTTCCAAACGTTTAAACTTCTGAATAGTACCTGGGTTGCGAGATTTCTCTTTCAAACGCTGATAATCAATCACTTTTGCTTTCAAGTTAACGATTCGCTTTTCAACCATTTCAAAGTCATTCATTTGGCTGCCGGTACTGACAGCGTTTTGTTTCAAATAAGCATTATAGTTGCCTTTGTAGCTGACACTGTCGCCATCTTTAAGCTCGATGATACGGTCGACTTCATTCAAGACATCGCGGTCGTGAGTAATGACTAACATGGCCTCACGGGCCGTCTTCATCCATTCGACGTATTGTGCCTTGGCGACGTAGTCCATGTGGTTGGTCGGTTCGTCAACCAGCGCCAGATGGGGATCGCTATGCATGACTTTGAAGACTTCGACGAAACGCTTTTGGCCGCCGGAGAGGGTA
>DIZP01000003.1:0-7212 GCA_002429375.1 bacterium UBA6025
GCCTCCTGCAGGCAGGCGGCGTCGTGGCCGAACATCAATTCTCGAGCAGCGACACGCTCGGCAGTGGCTGCAGTGCGGTCGCCAGCGGCTATTGCACCATCTGGTTACGTGACGGTCAGACTGGCTTTGAGCGCTATCTCCCCTACCAACAGACCAACCAACAGGGCTGGACCGGCTGGACCTGGGGCGGCGCGTTGCTGCCAAACGGCGAATGGCAAATCCGCGCCGCCCAGGGCGACAATCGTTCGGGTCTCTATACCTTAGACAGTAAATAAAATAACTGCACCCCAAGGGAGTGCAGTTATTTTAAGAGTTGTTGGCTCTTAGAAATTAGCTAATTCGGAATCAAGTTGCGAGCTATCGCTGGTGCTACCAACCGTCGTCGCATCAAGGGCTTTTTCGGCCGTCGTCAGATCGGCAGTGGTATTGACGACCGGCACGGCTGGCACGTCAGCCGTTCGAGCCTGACTACTAGCGGTATCGGCCACTTGTGCCTTTTGTTTGGCGAAGTACGTGTAACCAAGGAAACCGCCGAGGCCGACGACTGCCACGATAATGACGAGTTCAATGATTGAAAAACCTGATTGAGATGAGTGGCTCATTATTGTTGGCTCCCTTCGGTTTGCTTAACGTCGCTGGAAGTTGTTGTGCCTTGAACTGATTTAACACCAACGATAAGGTTTTTGACGGCCGTTTTGTAAGCTTTGAGGGCTTGGTTCTGGGCTTCAAGACTCGTTTTAAAACTACTGACAGCCCCTTTAGGGTCGGTGCCATCACACTTGAAGGTAACCGTTGTACTTTGGGCGGCGGTCACAGCAGCTTGGGCGTCCGCCTTTTTAGCGGTCACATCAGCCACTAAGGCATCGTAGTTACTTAGGACTTTACCGGACTTGACATAAAAAGCTTCGGTGCGATCAGCAATCTTGGTAAAGACATCGAGTTGCTTGACACCGCGGTCACCCATGCGAGACATGATGTTGTCGATGTTCTTTTCGCGCAGTTGACAGACCTTCAGCTTCGCGTCGGCTAACCTTGTCTGGACAACCTCTCGTCTAGCGGACACTTTTGCCTGTTCTGCTTGCTGGCGTTGTAACTCGGCGGTTTTTAACTCTTGAACACGGGCTGCCTCTTGTTGATTGGTCGTTGTTGTCTGGACTGTTTCTTGGTTTTTCACCTCAGTGGTAGGCGTATCCTGGGCGCGGACCGGCTGCGTACTAACGGCAAATGTCACGGCGACGACGACAGCTACCGCGGTCATACCGGTAAATAGATAATTCTTGGACTTTAGTTTTATCATATATTTTCCTTGTTAATTGTCACTTAAGCTTATGCTTATGGGCAACGAAAGTCAACGAATACAGGCGGTGCTCGCAATGAAAAAATCTACTTGGCAAACTCGATGGCCCGAGTTTCGCGAATCACATTAACCTTGATAGTTCCAGGATATTGCATCGTACTCTCGATCTTTATGGCGATGTCGCGCGCCAGTTTAATCGCGCTCAAATCATCAACGCTTTTAGGACTGACAATCACGCGGACTTCACGTCCAGCGCTAATCGCGAAGGCCTTTTCGATACCGCTGAAGCTCAGGGCGATATTTTCAAGATCACGCATGCGTTCGACGAAATTCTCGGCACTAATATTACGAGCACCTGGTCGAGCGGCCGATAACGAGTCACAGACGCGAACAATCAAGGCTTCGGGTGTCGTGGCTTCGACATCATCGTGATGGGCTTCGATAGCATGGACAATATCCTCGCTCATACCGTATTTACGGGCCAATTCAGCGCCGATGTGGTGGTGTTTACCTTCGACTTTGTGTGTCACGGCCTTGCCGATATCGTGCAGTAATGTCGCCGTTTTAGTCACGCGTACGTCAGCCCCAATTTCTTCGGCGATCAGACCCGACAGGTGGGCCATCTCGGTACTGTGCAGTAAAACGTTTTGACCGTAGCTGGTACGGAATTTGAGTTCACCCAACAGGTGAAGCATCTCTTTGGGAATACCGACCACGCCGACTTCGCGGGCAGCGTCTTCGCCGGCACGATAGACTTCTTTTTCGATTTCTTTCTCGGCTTTGGCTACGACCTCTTCGATGCGTCCGGGGTGGATGCGTCCGTCTTTCATCAGCAATTCGAGCGTCATGCGGGCAACCTGGCGACGGATGGGGTCAAATGAACTCAGGATAACCATACCCGGCGTGTCATCAACCAGGATATCGACACCCGTGGCGCGCTGCAGGGCTTGGATATTACGGCCTTCTTTGCCGATAATGCGCCCCTTCATTTCCTCGTCGGTCAGCTTAATGGCCGTCACGGTGCGTTCGGCCGTCACTTCTGATGACATCCGTTCCATAGCAGTCAAAAGAATCGTCTGCGCCCGCTCCTCGGCGTCCTCTTTGGCGTCATTTTGCAGTTTGTTCACCAGACCGACCAAGTCTTGCTTGATATCGCGTTCGGTCATTTGCATCAGTTTGTCAGCCGCGTCGTTCTTGGTCAACTTGGCAATCTTTTCCAGTTTTTCTTGCTGTCGACCGCGAATCTCGCGAATTTCGTCCTTGAGTTCGTCCAGTTCGCCTTCTGAGGTTCGCAGGGCATCGGTTCGTTTATCAAGCTCGTCAAGTTTGCGGTCAAGGTTTGCCTCGCGCTCCGCCAGGCGGTTTTCGGTTCGCTGCCATTCTTTGCGGCGGTCGGCCTCTTCGCTCTTGGCGTCATTGATCAGTTCCAGGGCATCGTCCTTGGCCTTCACAACGACATCGCTGGCTTTAATTTTGGCATCGGCGACAACTTTATCGGCGCTGGTCTTACCGATAGCGCTACGTCGTCTGCCGTAAACAACGGTTCCCGAGGCGCCAAAAAGCACCCCAATAATTGCGGCAATAATTCCTTCTATCATAATTGTTCCTTTCCTCGCGGCGACTCCTGGCGTGATGCAGAGTTACAGAAAGTAGATGTATCAACAGTTCAGGTGGTCTTAGCGGCGGTTTTTCAAAAGTTATTCAGAGTCCTTATGGACTGCCTATAGTGTAGCTTTATTTATATCGTTCGCGCAAGCTATTTTCGTGGTTGGGTGATATGAGCGTCACTGCCATAAAACGGCAAAACAATTTGATCGTTATGTCCAGAGCCAAGCTTGGCCAGCACGTCGGCTTGCCACTGCTGACCCCGTCCGCCCACAATCGGAATCTTCTGACTGTCGGCAATCGTGTTAAGGACCGTCAGGCCGATACGCAGGCCGGTGAAACTACCCGGACCCTCGAACACGCCGATAGCGCTCAGGTCGGACCAGGTTTTGCCGTGCGTGTGCAAATTCTTGTGAATGTAGCCCAGCAAACCTTTGGCCAGCGTGCGGTCGGCTTGCCACTCGTCATCAAAACGCCAGTCGCCGTCAACGAGGCTCAGTCTGCAGATGGGCGTACTGGTATCGAGTAGTAAAATCATAATCCCTGTTCGATTTGGCGACTCTTGAGGCCATGCGCTTCGACGATAATACGGCGCGTCGTTTCGGTCGGCGAGACAATATTGAGAGTCAGCCGATCAGACGGCAAAGCGCCTTCGACGATACCGCCCCATTCGATAACCGTCACCGTTTGCGGATTCAAAATCGTCTCATGCAACTCGTCAGCCATAATGCCGGCATGACCAAGCCGATAGAAATCGTAGTGAGCCAGCGTGAGGCCATCGCGCGCCTGGTAGACCCGACTGATGGTAAAGCTCGGACTTTGCACGTCCTCGTCGACGTTCAGACCAACCGCGATGCCTTTGGTAAGCGTGGTTTTACCCGAGCCGACGTCACCGACCAGTTCCAGCACTTCACCACCTTTAAGACGCCTCCCCAACCGAGCACCAAAGGCTTTCATTTCTTCTTCGTTCGTGAGTTCGATGATCATTACAAAACATTATAGCATCTGGCGCTTTTTTACTCTGTCGATTACAATAGGCACAAGCACTATGCGTATTTCTGATGTCATTACCGAGAAGTTGCTGGCACGAACTAGTGCGGCGACTCCAGAGCAAATCACCGCCCTAAAGGAAGAGAGCGCTCATTTAAGGCGACCGCTGCAATATCTTGTCGTCGAAAAAGAACTGATAAGCGAAAAAAGTCTCATTCAAGCCTGGGCGGACTATGCCCAAATACCGTTCATCGAACTTGACCCCCGTGATATACCCTCTGATATTCTGAATAAAATTCCGGAACGAATTGCCCGCCAGTACAACGTCGTCCTCTTTAAGATTGACAAAGAGGGCGTGCAACACCTTGCCATGGAGGACCCGGACGACGTCCAGGCTGTCAACTTCATTCAAAAGGAAATCGGCGAAAACGTCCAGATCTACGTCGCGCCAAAAGAAAATATCTTGGCGGCGCTCGAGAACTATCGTGGCGACGTCAACCAAGAGCTCAACGAAGTTATCGACATTCAACGTGAAGACGGTGGCGCCGATAGCACAACCGTGACCGAGGAGGATGTGGCCGAAGATTCACCGATTGCCCAGACCGTAAACCTGCTGCTGGAATACGCGATTCGGTCTCACGCCAGCGATATCCACATCGAACCCCGCGAGGAATACGTCCAAATTCGCTACCGTATCGACGGTGTCCTCAAGGAAGTCAACCGCTTACCGAAGAACGTTCTGGGTGCCCTGATCAGTCGTATTAAGATTTTAAGTAACCTCAAGATTGACGAACGACGCGTGCCGCAAGATGGGCGTTTCAAAATCAAGGTTGCTGGAAAGCAATACGCGCTGCGTGTTAGTTCTCTGCCTGTCGCTGACGGCGAAAAAGTCGCCATGCGTATTCTGGATGAATCTGACCAGGCTATTACCCTTGAATCGCTGGGGTATTGGGGAAAGTCGCTCGGAATTATGAAAATCGCCCTGACCGAGCCGAACGGCATGGTACTGGTGACCGGTCCGACCGGTAGCGGTAAGTCGACCAGTTTGTTCAGCGTCCTGTCCATCCTGAATACCCCTGATGTCAATATCTCGACCATCGAAGACCCGGTTGAGTATAAGATTCCGGGCGTCAATCAAACCCAGACGAACGTCAAGGCCGGAATGACCTTCGCTAATGGTCTGCGTGCCCTGCTTCGTCAAGATCCAAATATTATTATGATCGGGGAGATCCGCGACGGCGAAACTGCCAACCTGGGCGTCCAGGCGGCCTTAACGGGACACTTGGTCTTTAGTACGCTGCACACCAATAACGCCGCTACCTGTCTGCCGCGACTGCTCGATATGGGTATCGAGCCCTTCTTGATTGCCAGTACGGTCAAGGCGGTCGTCGGACAGCGCCTGGTACGACGCTTGAACAAAGCTACCCGCCAAAGTTACACACCGAGCGAGGTAGAAAAACAAGCAGTCATCCGAATGTTTAATCTCCGCGATGGCCAAGATTTCCGTTACATCCACGAACTTGAAAAGCAAGCCATGGCCGAGGGTGTCGGAGGTGATGCACCGCTCAGTACCGACGAGCGTGGCATCAATACATTGTGGCGCGCCAACGCCGATGATAACGAGGACGCGGCTCACAATGGCTACAAGGGCCGCATCGGTATCTACGAGGTTCTCTCCAATTCACTCGACATCCAAAAGCTTATTATGAGCAACTCGACCAGTAGCCAGATTCAAATCCAGGCAATCGCCGAAGGCATGGTCACGATGCAAACCGATGGCCTCATCAAAGCCCTTCGTGGCGAGACATCCATCGAAGAAGTCCTGAGGGTAAGTAAAGAATAATATGACAAAATTCTCGTATATTGCTACTAATGAGGCCCGTCAACCCGTCACCGGTACAACCGAGCAAGCCGATAGAGCCAGCGTTATTACCGCTCTCAGAAAACAGGGGCTTCGCCCGATTAGCATTAAAGAAACCTCGAGCCTGGTAGTTGGCGGTTTTTCGTTGGGCCGGCTCCTAAAATCGAATAAAATAAAGTCCGACCACTTGGTAATGTTTACCCGTCAGCTGAGCGCTATGGTGGGAGCGGGTGTGCCGCTACTACGGGCTCTCACCTCGTTGGCCGACCACTCTGAAAGCCCCACCTTGAAAACCGTATTAAAGTCAGTCATCAAGGACGTTGAGGGTGGCGCTTCGCTGGGTGATGCCCTATCAAAACACCCGACCGCCTTTAGCGATGTCTATGTCAATATGGTACGCGCCGGCGAAGCAGCGGGTATTTTAGATGATATCTTAAAACGCTTGGCGATTCAGCAAGAAAAAAATGCCACCATCCGTAAAAAAATTAAAAGTGCTATGGCCTATCCGACCGTCTTGATCTTTATCACCGTCGTGGCGTTTTTTGGCCTGATGTTGTTTGTGATTCCTCAAATCGGCAAGATTCTGACCGACCTTGGCGGCCCGGACGCTAAAATGCCAGCGATTACCCTATTTATGTTGGGAATTAGCGCCTTGATTACCGGTTACTGGTTCATTATCTTTCCGCTGATTGGAGGTGGCATCTACGGCGTTCTCCGTTACATCAAGACGCCCAAAGGCAGGGTACAATTCCATCAAATTATTCTGAAAATTCCGGGTGTTAATACCATCGTCAAAAAAGTGGCAATCGCCCGCTTCGCTCGCACTTTTTCGGCATTGATGGGCGCTGGTGTCGCCGTCTTGGAATGCCTCGCCGTCACCTCCCGCTCACTGGGTAACGTTGTCTACGAAAAAGCCCTTACCGACGCGGCGAAGGAAGTCAAAAACGGTAAACAACTTTCACTGGTCATTAGCGAGAATCCCCTCTTTCCCGCAATCGTGGCTCAAATGCTGTCCGTGGGTGAAGAAACGGGCCAAACCGACACCGTACTCGTAAAAGTCGCCGACTTTTACGAGGAGGAGGTCGACGTGGCAATCGAGGGCCTCAGCTCAATCATCGAGCCAACCATGATTGTCATCATGGGTAGCATGGTCGGACTGATTGCGGCCAGTGTGATGAGCCCTATCGCCGGCCTGGCCCAAAGCATCAAATAATTGCTAGAAAACATAAACTGCTCATGCTATAATACTCAGTAGTATTCACTGGTGGGCATCATGGCAAAACTATTCTATAAAGACAAACCGATTATCGGACTGGATATCAGCAATACTGGTATCAAAATTATGGCTATCGACACAAAGCGTTGGCTCGTTCTTGGCTACGGTTCGATTGACCTTGAACCGATAAAAGTTAAAGAGTCACTGGAAGGCAACAGTTCGTACCTGGCCGATAATATCAAA
>DIZP01000003.1:7448-8085 GCA_002429375.1 bacterium UBA6025
CAGCCTCAACGCTCTATATCGATTACGAAATTATTGAACGAAACAAACAAGAAATTACCGTCCTGATGAGTGCCGTATCGCGCGTTATTATTGATAATTGCGTCGAGGCGGCTGAGGGTGCCGGCTTACAGGTAACCCTCGTCGAGCCAGGCATTAGTGCCGTCGGCCGGCTACTTGGGGTGACCGAGGACGGCCATCTGCCAACCGTTATCGTTGACATCGGCCCGGCCAGTACCGACATCGCCGTCTTGGTTGGCGGGTCTATCCGCGTGACGGGCGGCCTGCCAATCGGCGGTAATACCTTTACGCTCAACATTGCCAAAAGTCTCAATGTGACGCTCGAGAACGCCCATCAGCTAAAAGTCCTCAACGGTCTGGGTGCTGGCCCTCGTCAGAAAAAAATTATCAATGCGCTCGACCCAAGTTTCGACCGTATTATCACCGAGACACGCAAGGTTATGCGTTACTACAACGAACGCTTAAGTGACGATCGTAAACTAGAGCAGCTCCTCGTCGTTGGTAGCGGCAGTAACCTGCCCGGAATTGGCGAATACTTCACCAACGAGCTCGTCATGCCGGCGCGTGTGGCCAGTCCGTGGCAACAACTCGATTTTGGCAAGCTTCCCGAACCAATTAA
>DIZP01000044.1:0-4753 GCA_002429375.1 bacterium UBA6025
TAACGCATTGGTAACACTTAAAATACGCGTAGATGAAGCTTGGAGCGATATTACCATTCAGTTGAAGCGACGCTTAGATCTGATTCCAAACCTGGTTGAAACGGTTAAAGGGTATGCCGCGCATGAAAGTGGCGTCTTTCAGGCCGTAACGGAGGCTCGCGCCAACGCGCTCAACGCTCAGGGCGTTAAACAGACGGCTGCTGCCGAAAACCAATTTGAAGGTGCCCTTAAAAGCCTTTTCGCTGTCGCTGAAGCCTACCCAGATCTAAAGGCGAGTCAGAATTTCTCGGAACTCCAAGCTGAACTGGTTGACACCGAAGATAAAATTCAGGCATCTCGCCGTTTTTACAACGGTGGTGTCCGCGATCTTAACACCAAGATCCAAACTTTTCCAAGCAATGTGATTGCGGGTATGTTCGGCTTTAAGAACCGTGAATTCTTCGAACTTGGCGAAGCTGAACAAGCTCAAGCCGAAAAACCAGTCAACGTAAAATTCTAACAGGCCGTTTACTAAAATGTATAAAGCAATCGCCGCTAACAAACGCAATACACTTTTGATTATGGCGGTCTTCGTGGCCGTCATTAGCGCGATTGGCTGGGCGGTCAGTTATTATTATGGCAACACCAGCGTCGCCTATATCGTGATTGCTGGCGCGGCACTGTATGCTGTCCTTCAGTATTTCATGGCGAGCAAGTTGGCGGTCGCTATGACAGGGGCGGTTCAGATTGAAAAGCGAGATAACCCGCGGCTGTATCGAATTGTCGAAAACCTGGCGATTACCTTAGGTATCCCGACGCCAAAAGTGTACATTATCGATGATCCTGCCTTCAACGCATTCGCCACGGGACGCGACCCCCAGCACGCCATCGTCGCCGCCACGACCGGCTTGATTGAAGTTATGGATGATAACGAACTCGAAGCCGTGATGGCCCACGAGCTGGGTCATGTTCAGAACTATGATATTCGTGTCAGTATGATTGTCTTTGGTTTGGTCAGTGCCATCGGGCTTTTGTCCGACATTGTTCTACGGATGATGTTTTTTGGCGATAATCGCCGAGAGAATAACAACCAACCAATCGTTCTTATTATTGGTCTGGTTGTCGTGATACTCGCTCCTATTGTAGCCGTGATTATACAAATGGCGGTCAGCCGCCAGCGTGAATATTTGGCTGATGCCTCTGGTGCGATGACAACCCGTCACCCCGAAGCGCTGGCAACTGCGCTAGAAAAGCTGCAACAATATGGTCGTCCTATGAAGCGCCAAAGTACTACCACTGCGCATTTGTTCTTTTCAAACCCATTAAAACCAGGTTTTTTCAGCAAATTATTTAGCAGTCATCCGCCCCTCGCAGATCGTATTGCGCGTTTGCGTGCCAATGCCAACAAATTCTAACTACCGTAAGGCTCGTATCCTATGACTAAAAAAAAGAAACTTTCGAACCCACCTACCCGCATCGAACACGTTTCTTCGAGTATAAAAAAGGTATTTATTGGGTTACTGGCCACGAATCGTCAATATCTGGCTCGTCGTCCGCATCGCAGCTTTAGGCGGACGCGTCGTCGTGATTACACCCGCTCGTTGACGTTGCCCGGTCACTGGGCTTTTACCTCGTCGGTGTACCAAACTTTGCGACAACATCGTAAAACGTTTCTACTGCTAACGCTTGTATATGCCGTTTTGACGGCGATTATGGTCGGGACCGCCTCTCAGGATATTTATACCACGTTGACCGACACGCTTCGTCAGACGGGGACGGATGTTTTTCAAGGTAATCTAGGCGAACTCGGCAAGGCAGGGTTATTGTTTATCACGGCGACGACAGGTGGATTGTCTCAAACACTTACCGAAGTCCAACAGGTCTACGCAGGATTGATAGCGCTACTGACATGGCTGACGACGGTATGGCTTCTTCGTAATCTGTTGGCCGGTCACAGGGTGACGTTGCGCGACGGGCTGTATAATGCGGCAGCTCCTCTCCTCTCGACTTTTATCGTGGCGTTGGTACTCGTGGTGCAGCTGTTGCCGTTGGCATTAGCCTTAATCGGGTATTCGGCCGCCTTGTCTTCCGGGCTATTGTCGGGTGGAGTTGAGGCAATGCTGTTCTGGCTTGTCGCTGGATTGCTGGGTCTTTTGTCCCTTTATTGGACGACGAGCACCTTCATTGCGTTGGCGGTGGTGACACTCCCCGGTATGTATCCCTTCCGAGCGCTCAAAACGGCTGGTGATCTGGTAATGGGTCGTCGGATCCGTATTTTACTTCGGCTTATGTGGCTGACGGCTACCGTTGCGGTGGCGTGGGTGTTAGTGATGATTCCGGTTATTTTGTTTGACACCTGGCTCAAAGGCTTGTGGCCCGCACTGCAGGGACTTCCGATTATTCCGTTTGTGTTGCTCGGTTTGGGGTCGCTGACGATTGTGTGGTCGGCAAGTTATATTTATTTGTTGTATCGAAAGGTGGTGGCTGATGACGCAGAACCAGCCTAACGAGCGTATTACTGAGCTGCGACGTCTCTTGGCGTCGTATAGCTACCAGTATCACGTCCTTGATAGCCCGACGATCGACGATTCGGTTTACGACAGTCTTTTTGGTGAGCTGAAAAAACTTGAGGCGCAGTATCCAGAGCTAATTACGCCCGATAGCCCGACGCAACGCGTGGGGGGCGAACTGTTGGGCGGATTCAAGAAAGTGGCCCACAGTATGCGGATGTTGAGTCTGAACGACGTGTTCGATCAGGCCGAGGTAGAAGCCTGGGTCAAACGAATCGATAAATTACTACCTGGTCGGATGCACGAGTTTTTTGCGGATATCAAGATGGATGGGTTGGCTTGTGCACTAATCTATCAGGACGGCCTCTTGACTCAGGCAATTACACGGGGTGACAGTTTTGTCGGCGAGGACGTGACGGCCAACGTGCGGACGATTAAAAACGTTCCGTTAAGGCTCATTGCAGCACGTAAACCAACCCAACGCTTGCAAGGTGACACCTTGCAAAATGATACGAGCAAGTTTCTAGTTGGGCGCACCGAAATTCGTGGTGAAATCGTCATGTTAAAGAAAGATTTTGTAGCGCTGAATGAACGACGAAAAGAAGCTGGGTTACCGTTATTTGCAAATCCGCGTAATCTAGCCGCAGGGACAATTCGTCAACTCAATCCGAAGCTTGTCGCTGAGCGTCCGCTGTCGTTTAGGGCGTACGATTTACTGCGGGATAATCCCCGGGACGTGCCGACCAACAGTTTTGCTTATGAGGCGATTCGGGCTCTTGGCCTTGCCGCCAACCTACAAGCCTCAATCTTTACGTCGCTTAATGGCGTTATGCAATTTGTGCACGAGTGGGACACGAAAAGGAATTCGCTCCCGTTCAACACCGATGGGCTGGTCATTAAAGTGAACGATCGTGCTCAATACGTCAGACTCGGCACCGTCGGTAAGCAGCCACGAGCGGCTGTCGCGTATAAATATGCCGCCGAGAAAGCGACGACGGTCGTCAAAGATATCGTCGTTAGTATTGGCCGGACTGGGGCCGCCACGCCGGTTGCCGTGTTTAACCCAGTCGTAGTGGCCGGTACGACTGTTCAACACGCGAGCCTTCACAATGCCGACGAAATTGCTCGGCTAGACGTCCGAATTGGTGATACAGTCGTAATTTTCAAAGCCGGTGACATTATTCCACAAGTTGAAAGTGTCGTTCTCGAACTTCGCCCGGTTGACGCCAAGCCTGTTGACTATAAACGTTTACTAGCCGAGCAATACCCCGAGCTTGAGTTTGATCGTCCGATAGGCGACGTTGTTTACCGGGTGAAGGGGGCCGACAGTGACCTGATGCTGAAACGCAGCGTACAGTACTACGCCTCCAAAGGTGCCCTCGACATCGACACGCTCGGCGAAAAGAACGTTGTGGCGCTGGTTGATGCTGGCCTTGTGAAAGATTTAGCGGACATTTATACTCTGGCGGTTGATGACTTGTTGCAGCTTGATCGCTTCGCAGATGTCTCTGCCAATAAGTTGATTGACGCAATCGCTGTCAAAAAAACCCCACCACTTGAAAAGTTCATCTTGGGACTCGGTATCCGCCACGTCGGCACCCAGACGGCAATCGATCTGGCCAACACGTTCGAAACTATCGAGAGACTGCAACAAGCCTCGATGGAGCAGCTCGAAGCGGTCGACGGCATCGGCAAAGTCGTCGCCGAATCAATCGTCGCCTGGTTCGCGGACCCGGACAACGAAGCCCTGATTGATAAATTTTCGAGTCTTGGTGTCGTGCCGTTTTACCAGAAGAAAACCGGTAAGTTAGTCGGCCAAAACTTCGTAATTACCGGCTCGCTTGACTCCATGACACGCGACGAGGCCGCCGATCGCATCCGCAGCCTTGGCGGTACGTTTCAAACGGCCGTAGCTAAAGACACAACCTATTTGGTCGCTGGTGGCAAGGTCGGGGCAAGCAAACTCAAGAAAGCTGAAAGCTACGACATAACGATAATCAACGAGCAAGAACTAACGAAATTAATTGAGGATTCGTAATGCCAGATTTTATCTTAAATAAACTTGTTCGCGATAATATTCCAAGCCTCATGAAATCTGCGGGTCAGACCCCAATCTTTCATGTTTTGCAAGGTCATGCCTTGCAAAAAGCTATGTTAACTAAGATTAAAGAAGAGGTCGGTGAGGCGATTGGTGCAATTGATAACGATGATAAATTCGCAAACGAACTAGCCGACATACAAGAACTAATTGATAGCTTATTAGC
>DIZP01000044.1:4992-6022 GCA_002429375.1 bacterium UBA6025
ATAGACACGGATGACGTTCCAGAACTTCAACTAGGAGTATACGAACATTACAAAGGCAAACACTATGAAATACTTGGACTAGGTCGTCACAGCGAAACCCAAGCATGGTTCGTAGTCTATAAACCACTTTACGAACACGACGGTCAACCAGATATTTGGATTCGACCATACGAAATGTTTACTGAAACCGTCGTGGTTGAGGGAAAAGAAACTCCTCGATTTAAGAAGCTGGCCAGCGATGACTAATTTTCCTATATTTATCACCGGTAATCAGAACAAAGCCGATTATTTAACGCGTACTCTTGGACTAAAGATTGAGCATCACAAGCTTGATTTAGATGAGATCCAGTCGCTTGATCCACAAGTTGTCGTTGAGCATAAAGTTAGACAGGCTTACGGTATTCTAAAACGACCCGTACTTGTTGAAGACACGGCGCTAAGTTTTGCCGCCCTCGGTGGACTACCAGGTACCTTTATCCGATTTTTTGTTGATGCAGACAATGGACTCGAGAACTTATGCCGAATGCTAGACGGGTTTGACGATCGGTCTGCCTACGCAAGTGCAATCTACGGCTATTATGATGGTACAAGATTGAAGTTTTTTGCAGGAGGACTAGACGGTTTGATTGCAAGCTACCCACGCGGAGAAGGTGGCTATGGATGGGATGAAATATTTGAACCAATTGGCTACGATGGCTTAACACGAGCGGAGCTGTCGTCCGAAAAAGACGTAGAGTCTTACAAGAAAATCCGAAACCTTGTAGACTTAAAAAAGTTTCTACTATCTTAGCTAGTTTGTCGCTAGTCTTAAAGTGGCGTAGTATATGTATATGACGCAAAATCCTAGTATTTTAGCCAAAAGTTTAGTGGTAAAAAAAGACCACACGCTTATTCTTGACCGACTGACATTCGCCATTCGACCCGGCTCGATAAACGGCCTCATCGGGCCGAGCGGGTCTGGAAAAACTACCCTGATGCGGGCAATCGTGGGCGTTCAAGCCATCAGCGGCGGCAACCTTAACGTTCTTGG
>DIZP01000044.1:6281-6868 GCA_002429375.1 bacterium UBA6025
GTCCAAAATTTGAGATATTTTGCAACGGTCGCGCGGGCTACCCGCCAACAAGTCGATGATATTATTGCGACAGTCCGATTAGACAAACAGCGTAACCAAATAATCGGTAGCTTATCGGGTGGTCAAAAAGCGCGAGTTTCATTGGCCGCGGCGTTGATTGGTAATCCTGAACTACTGGTGTTAGACGAGCCAACAGTAGGGTTGGACCCTGTGTTGCGTCAAGAGCTGTGGGCTTTGTTTGGTGAGCTCGCCTCGCAAGGAAAAACACTGCTTGTCTCCAGTCACGTTATGGACGAGGCTGATAAATGCGATGAGTTGTTACTGCTGCGCGACGGGCAATTATTATGGAACGATTCACGTCAGAGGTTGCTCAGCCGGACCAATACTCGCTCGGTTCAAGACGCCTTTATNNTCTTTGTTGTACCTTGCGTTCTGATGGCGCTCTTACGATGGCTGTATGACGATAACATCGCGGTATTCAACCATATCGCACCGGCGCTGCTCGGAGTTTTCCCGTTCATTATCATGTTTATCATTACCTCGATAACTACCCTGCGCGAGCGGACCGGTGGAACGATGGAGCGGCT
>DIZP01000044.1:6935-7093 GCA_002429375.1 bacterium UBA6025
CGCTCGGTTCAAGACGCCTTTATGCAAGTTATTGCATCGAAAGAGGCGATATAATGTACCATGTCAAAGTCACCTTAGCGACAACCGGACGGATATTGCGTCAGCTGTCGCACGACCCGCGCACGCTTGTGCTAATCTTTGTTGTACCTTGCGTTCTG
>DIZP01000044.1:7153-7346 GCA_002429375.1 bacterium UBA6025
GTCAAGAGCTGTGGGCTTTGTTCGGTGAGCTCGCCTCGCAGGGAAAAACACTGCTAGTGTCGAGTCACGTTATGGACGAGGCTGATAAATGCGATGAGTTGTTACTGCTGCGCGACGGGCAATTATTATGGAACGATTCACGTCAGAGGTTGCTCAGTCGGACCAATACCCGCTCGGTTCAAGACGCCTTTAT
>DIZP01000044.1:7441-7568 GCA_002429375.1 bacterium UBA6025
ATATGCTGGCGTTTGGGTTGCTGGCGATTGTCCAAACCTTACTTGCGAGTACCCTGATTCTCTACGGTTTTAATCTCGTGGTCAGTGGTCCCCATTGGTTCTTGATCGTCATGGCACTGGCGGATGC
>DIZP01000047.1:0-1216 GCA_002429375.1 bacterium UBA6025
TAGATGGGCGAATTTGTTAATATCGACCGATGCGTCAATCGGTTGATCAAACGTCACGAGAATTTGGGCATTTGATGCCACACCACTTGTCCCTACTGAGACGGTAGTCACTTTTGGTCCAGCTGAAGTAGTGAAATGATCGATAATAGGTGTAGCCAATGAACTGCCGTCGGTACTGTCGGCCTGGTTAATGGTCAGGGTGAATAATCCACTGCGAGGTAGTTGATCGGCAACACTGACGGTAAGCTGTGTCCTATTTTTTGTTGAGGAGCTTGGTAGGATAAGTGTTTTATCGCCGTCCTGACGGGTAAGGCTAGCGGTTACAGCGTCAAGCGGATGATCAAAAGTGATGGTAAAGCTGGTTGGTTTATCATAGAGAATCTGGCCGTCGGCGATAGTGCTCGAGAGAGCTTGATTCGGAGCAACTGTGGTCACGCTAGCTTCAGCGATAACAGTAGGTTTGGAATGGGCAAAATCTCGGTAAAGACCAAGGGTATACTTGGTATTATGAGCGAGCTGAAGTGAACTGACGTCGCAAGAAAGGCTAGCACTAGACGAGTCACAAGCAACGTTTTTATGATTGCCCACGATTGTATAGTTATAGGTCGTGTCGCTAGATGACAGGGGAATTACGAGCGGACGGATTGTTGAGATACTTGTTCCATTAAGGGAGGCAACAGACGCAATTGGCGCCTTGGGTGTCACTACACGAAAATGCTTTGACCCTATAACTCCTCCAAATAAAGAAACTTGCATCATTTGAGTTCCTTGAGTGGGGGTTGCCTTTGGTTTGACGCAGAGTTGGGTAGCAAGTATGGCCACATTGTGAATGGAGAAGACATGTTTGAAATAAACAGTGAATTTTTCACCACCAGTTTGTTTTTGCAGGGATGGCGCAATAATAGGCTGAGTAACACAACTCTCTCCGCTATATGCTAAAGTAACGGTCCTTGGATGCAGAAATAAGAGGCAATAGAGAAGACTGCACAAAAATGCGCCACCAAAAATAAAGTAGGAGTAGCGAGGTATTCTTTTGTATTTGTGTTTTTTTTGGTTAAAAATGGTGTTTCTTTTCGCTTTTCGTTAGTTTAGCATAAACGTTGTTAATAGTGAAGGACTATCACCTCTCGTATATATAAAAAAACGACCAATCTGGCAGATGCAATCGTCTATATTTCATATAGCACTAGAAAACTAAAGTCCACTTTACTTTTTT
>DIZP01000047.1:1408-4524 GCA_002429375.1 bacterium UBA6025
AGGATGGTCTTTTTCTTTGGTTTTGATATTTACTAAAGTCCACTTTACTTTTTTGCCGTCTGTTTTTGTTGTACTCTTAAGTTGATATAGATGTCATAGGGTATAATCTAAGGAGAATTATGAGTTTAGAAGTAAAAGTTCACGATGCGCAAATGGTCATATTGCGAGAATTGTTATTTCACCCTAGCGTGAGCTTTGCTAAATTACAAAAGATTACAGGAATGACGAGTGATCACTTTAATTTTCATCTACAGAAGCTTATTGAGCTAAAATTGGTCGAAAAAGTATCGCGTGGTACCTATTCGCTAAGCCCAAGAGGCAAGGAATATGCTAATAAATTAGATACCGACAGTAACACTGTTGAACGGCAGCCAAAAACAGCCGTCATTCTGGCCATCGAACGATTAAAAAAAGACGGAACTAAGGAATATCTGTTCCAAGAGCGCCTCAAACAGCCATATTTTGGGTTTTGGGGGTTTGCTACCGGTAAAGTACGCTGGGGAGAGACAATTACGCAGACTGCCGAACGTGAGTTACTCGAAGAAACAGGCCTACTCGCTAACCATCGCGTGGCGGGAGTCTACCACGAGCTGGTATATCAGCAAGAAACAGGCGAACAGTTAGAAGATAAGATATTTTTTGTAGTTCACTGTACGAACACGAAAGGTAAGCTACTCGAAGCGTTTGAAGGTGGTCGGAATAGATGGATGACTCGGGAAGAAGCCTTAGCCCAATCAAAAATATTTACGAGTTTTGATATTGAAATTGACATTGTCACCTCTGACGAGACATTCATTGAGCGCAGAGTTGAGTATACAAAAGATCTTTTTTAAATAAATACTGTTTAATATATAAAAAACGACCAATCTCGCAGATGTGGTCGTTTTTGCATGAATCTAAATTTGGGATTCAAACAGGTGCTTAATAATAGTATCGCACAGCGCGAATAATTGCAACTGTACAAGTACAACAAAAAAACGCTTATGTCGATATTGACAAAAAGCCTATGCTATGCTAATATACATTCATACACATATCAGGTGTGAGTTAATCCGCAGGGTGGAGACCTTGCGATAAGAGGAGAATTCAAATGGCAGGAACAAAAGCAGGCGGCCAATTGGCTGCAGCGAAGAACTTAGCAAAAGATCCAAACTTTTACGCAAAGATTGGTGCCAAGGGCGGCCGTAATGGCCGAACTGGTGGTTTTGCTGCGAACCCAGAGCTAGCTCGTATTGCTGGTGCCAAGGGTGGTCGCATTAGTCGTCGCAAGAAGACTACTGTAACAATCGAAGTCTAAGAGACTGAGAAATCAACTAAAAACGCACTTCAATTGAAGTGCGTTTTTGTATGTTATGACGTCGAGGAGCGCCGCAAGGCACAGATTCGAGCTTCGTTGACTCGCCAGGTGTGGCGACAGGCTGGGCAGGCGTAAGCGCGTTTTTTTACTTGTAGCCCAATGGCTTTGCACTGCGGGCAAGTGCTACGGGCGTGCAACCAGTCGCGGTAGGTGTCGAGGGTCGACTGAATAAGGTCATCGTCAATTGCCAGCTTATACGTTTCGGCCAGTTCCAACGCTTTGTCCCAGGCGTCGCGTTCCATGGTGATCAGTTCGATGTCATGGCTATAGTCAGTGTGCCTCAGCAGGCCATGGGAGAGCTCGTGGAGCAAAAAGCCGTAGCTTTCAACCTCGGTTGTGTAATAAATAGTTTGTTCGCTGGGCGACCATAAAAAATGCTCGGCTTGTTTGAACGAAAACTGTGGGTAATCCAGCTTAAGACGTGGTATCAGTGAGGCTGTCGAGGGCATAATAATAACATCCATAGATAACGGCTTGTTCAGGGTGTTGAGCTTGGACGATTTTTGGGACGGGGATATGGGCGGGTAGTTTCTCTTTGAGAATATTCTTTAGTTGGTCGGCGTATTTCTCAAAATAGGTGCCGATGCTGCCACCGATGATGATAACATCGGGCTGTAAAAGAGGGATGAGGACAAAAAATCCACGACTGATGCGGTCGGCAATTTGATTCCAGGTGCGCTTACTTTTGATATCGCGGGCATATTTGCCGTAAACGTCATAGATGACCCGCCCAGAGGCAAAACTTTCCCATTCGCGCACAACACCGTCAAACTCTACCAAGGCGCGTCCACCTTCGCTATAACGAAGGCTAGGATCGATCCGACCATTTGTGATAATGCCCGTACCGATACCAGTGCTGACGGTAACATAGATTGAAAGGGGAGGGATGGTGTGCAGAGCCCGAGTTTCGGCCAGGCCGGCAAGATTGGCGTCGTTTTCAATCAGGACCGGTGTATCACCGAGGACTCCTTTGAGCGCTGAGGCGGCGTCAAAATTCTTCCATTTCAGATTATTACACCAGATGGCGACACCGTCTTTGATGATGCCTGGCAAAGCTACCACGACCGCCTCAACTGGTTGACCTCCATACGTCTCAACCAGTGTTTGGCGGAGTAGGGTGACATAGTCGGCTGACTTTGGCGGAGTGGGAAACTTTATTTGGGCGCCCAAAACACCGTCTTCTGAAAAACTGGCGACGAGCGTCTTGGTTCCACCGGTGTCAACTGTAACTAACATATTTATAGTGTAGCACACCGAAGCTGTTGCATTATAGTGAAAATAAAGGTATAATAATAGAAATTATAAGCTTGAGGAGTGCAATGATTACTTTGAAACGAACATACCAGGGTGGCTCGGTAGTAACGTTTATTGTGATAGCGACTGTGCTTGCCGCCGCGGTAATCGGAACGGCTTTCTTTGTAAAGCAACGAGGCGAGCAGGTTCGTCAGCAGCAGGCGGTTGCTCAGGCTGACAAGATAGCTAAAGAGGCGGACGCTAAAAAAACCGCCACGCCTGATAACAGCGCCAAGAGTAGTAGCAAAGCTCCTTCCACGGCGCCTACCCCAGCTCCGACGGAACCGTCACCTTCTGCGACATCTGGTACGCAAGCGGCCCTTCCGACGACTGGTAGCGAATTGGACGGTGCTCGGCTGCTCGCCATTGGTCTATTGGTTGCCTCGAGCGCCGCGTATGTTGCCTCTCGGCGCGTCCTCGACCGCTCCCTTTGACTTGAGCCCTCGACTGGGGTACAATAGTAAGC
>DIZP01000047.1:4823-9566 GCA_002429375.1 bacterium UBA6025
GTACTGGTTGATCTCGGTGCTCAAGGTATTGGCCTAGTGCCTCGACGGGAAGTTGGTTTTTCTCGGGCTCTCAATATTGGCGACGAAGTGACCGCGAGCATCGTTGATGCTGAGCTTGATAACGGCTACTCGCTATTATCGCTTCGCAAAGCTGCCAAAGATCGTGGCTGGGATGAAGTGGCTGCCAAGATGGAAAACGGTGACATTATCGAAGTATCCCCTTACGACGCCAACCGTGGTGGCTTATTGGTTGAGCACGATGGTGTTCGCGGATTCTTGCCTGTCTCTCAACTGTCGGCTGAGCACTACCCACGTGTCGGTAGTAGTGATAAAGATGAAATTCTGCAGCGTTTGAACGTTCTGATTGGTCAAACCCTCAAAGTCCGTATTTTGGACTGTGACCGTAAAGCTAACAAACTTATCTTTAGCGAAAAAGAAGCCATCAAAGACGGTCTCTCAGCTCGCTTTGAAAAACTAACCGTTGGTGACAGTGTCAAGGGAGTCGTGACGGGTGTCGTTGACTTCGGCATCTTCGTCAACGTCGAAGGTATTGAAGGACTGGTCCACATTAGCGAAATCAGCTGGGAACGGGTCAACAATCCCAACGATTACGTCAAAGTCGGTCAAACGATTGATGCCAAGATCATTGCAATCGATAAAGACCGCCTCAGTCTGAGCATCAAACAACTCAGCCAAGACCCATGGATGACAGAGGTTGACCAATTCAAACCGGGCGACAAGGTAGAAGGCACGGTGACGCGCATTACTCCATTTGGCGCCTTTATCCAGATCAGTCCCGCCGTTGAAGCGCTAGTTCATGTCAGCGAACTTGGTGGTGGTGACGACGCTGACCCAGAAAAAGTCTTTACCCTCAACGAGCGCAAGGAATTTGTCGTGCTCGATATCGAAAAAGATAGCCGCAAAATCTCGCTTAGTTTGAACAACAAAGCAAAAAAATAAACTAGTTTCCGCGCCGATTACGTCATTGTAGCGCGGGTAGAAAGGGACGTTCATTATGGCCGAGAAAGTTATCATTGTTGCCGACTCAATCACCGTAGGTGAGCTTGCTGAAACCCTTAATCTCCCCGTTACTAACCTGATTGGCGAACTGTTTCGAAATGGTATCGTAGCGACGATTAATCAACGGATTGATTTCGAGACCGCGACCATTATCGTCGAAGAACTTGGGCTCGACGTCGAACTCGAGAAAAAAGTCGCCGCCACGCTGAGTGACCGCAAGGTTCATACGCTATCGGACAAAGCCGTGGCGCGTCCACCAATTGTGGCCGTTATGGGACACGTTGACCATGGCAAGACGAGTCTGCTCGACGCCATCCTTCACACCAATGCCACTGACCAAGAAGCCGGCGGGATTACCCAACACATTAGCGCCTACCAGACGATCCACAAGGACCGTTCAATTACATTGCTTGATACCCCGGGACACGAAGCCTTTGCCGCCCTCAGGCAGCACGGTGCCGCCCTGACTGATGTGGTGGTGATTGTGGTGGCAGCCGATGACGGCGTCAAGCCTCAAACGATTGAGGCGATTCGGTTCGCTAAGTCTGCCAATGCAAAAATTGTCGTGGCGATTAATAAGATGGACAAAGAATCGGCTGATGCGGCCCGCGTCAAGGCACAGCTAGCCACCGAACACGGCCTTAACCCCGAAGAATGGGGTGGTGAGACTGTGATGGTTGAAGTCAGCGCCAAGACCGGCCTCGGCATCGACACATTACTCGACATGGTACTGCTAGTGGCTGACCTCGAAGAGTTGAAAGCCGATATCGATACACCGGCCGAAGGCCTGGTGATTGAATCACATATGGAAGTTGGTCGTGGTTCGGTTGTCGGACTTCTCGTCGAACAGGGAATGCTCCGTACGGGCCACTACTTGGTCGCCGGCACTGCCTACGGCAAGGTCCGGACGCTGCTTGATTTTGCTGGAAAAACACTTAAAGAAGCCGGTCCTTCGACACCTGTCACTGTGACGGGGCTGAAGGAATTGCCACAGTTTGGTGATACCTTTACGGTGGTCAAAAGCGAAAAAGAAGCCCGCAATGCGGTGGCGGTGGCGCGGATTGAACACGAAAAGAATGCCGCCAGTACCAACGTGACTGGCGCCGATCTCCTCCGGATGATGAATCAGCAGCACGAATCGCAGAACCTAAACGTTGTGGTCAAGGCTGATGTTCAGGGATCTCTCACCTCGGTGATTGATAGTTTGCGGCTGATCGATACTAAGGGTGAGATTGCCCTCCGTGTCATCGGTAGCGGCGTGGGAAATATTTCCGAAAACGATATTCGCCTGGCTTCTGACAAGAAAACAATTATTTATGGCTTTAACGTCAGTCTGCCACCGGCCGTCAAACAGCTGGCCGCTCGCGATAAGGTACAGGTTCGTCTCTATAAGGTTATCTATGAGCTACTTGATGACGCCCGCGCTTCGATGGAGGCTATGCTGGCGCCCGAAGTGGTCGAAACAGAAATCGGCGCCCTGACGATTAAGGGAATTTTCCGCACGCTCAAGGATGAGATTATTGCCGGCGGAGAAGTAACCAGCGGTAAAGTTACGACTGGGCTATTAGCCCGGGCTAAGCGTGGCAAAGAAGTCCTGGCCGAAGTTGAAGTCACCAAGGTTCAACGTCAGCAACAAGAGGCCAAAGAAGTCTTCGAAGGTGAAATGTGTGGCATTAGCCTAAAGATTAGCAAGAAGTTGCTGCTCGAAGAGGGTGACAAACTCGAATTCTTTACCCGAGCCCTCGTCAAACGCACTCTACAATAAGACGTAAGAGTTGCAATTTAAGCAAGCATATGTGATTATGCTTGCTTTTTTGTTACTATTATGCTATCGTTGTTTCATACAACAAATAAAACAAACAAAATAAATCAGCGTATATTCACAGGAGACAACCGTTATGTCAGAACTTTTCAAATCTGCCGAGTCCGCCCCACAAAAACCAAACCAAGCCGAGTTAAAACTACACATTGTTAGTGATCCTTATAAGTTAGAGTTTATTGGTGCATCGGCCACCTCTAAGATTGAGAGTGTTTCCCGTGACCACGACCAATTAGATACAATGACGAACGAGCTTGCTGACAGGGCCCAGTCAAGATTAGATGCTGCCGAAGCTGCTATTTCTAACTTGGACGATAACTCATCCAATAAGATTATCAAACTGGCGGAATCTGAGATGCAATCAGCCCAACAGGCACAAGACAATTCGGAGATGGCTGACCTTATTAGAATTGGTAAGGGTAGTACGAAGACTTTTCATCGTCCGGATGGTAAATTTTTGAGTCAGAACGAGTTGAATATGATTTATGACAATCAAGATCAAATTCGAGCTAGGATTGGCAATTCCGAGACTGTTGAAGCACAGGATGAACCAGTTCCGATTGACCAGCTTCAGACTCCGGAAACCCAAGGCGAGCAAGCTCCAGCATTCGAAAATGGAGATTCTGTTCAGATGGTCATCGATGAAGTGCTTGATACTGAGGGGTGGACAGTTTATAATTCTGTCATCTCCAAATCCGGTAAACGTAATTACCTGGTAATTAACAGCGATAAAGATAAATCATCAGTCATAATTAGCGAGGAAGACCTCCTAGAGGCTCAGCAATTTGGTGTCGAAAATAATTCTTCGGACAGCGAACACTCGGCTTCTGACAATGACGGCGAGCAACCGACTCTCCCAGGCCTTGAAAACCTCGTCGAGTACGACGAAACAGACGAAGAGGGTGAAGAAGCGCGCATTCAGGCTGATCGCAAGACTGCGGATGGTTCAGAGACTAGCGAAAAGCTTGACCTGACAGGGCTAGACGAAGAGACGCCAGAAGGCATTGCCATGCTCGCCGAACTCGATAAGAGTCTGGAAAGTGCCACGAACAGGTACGCTGAATTAACCGCCAAGGATCGCCAATCATACTTGGCCCGTTTCGCCCAAGAGGGTATGCTNNATTATGAGACCACCATCAAGGCTTACTTAGGTGGTTATGACCGGCTTCTACGCAGCGAGCGACTTAACGAGCAAGGCGAAGCAATTGAGCTGAGCGAAGCCGAGATAGGTATCGCCCGGATTGCCGAGCGCATTAATATCGATTATAGACTAGAGCTTAGTATCGCCGCCAGTCGTAAAGAACAAGGCAAGACCGCCGGCAAATTTACCGATTGGTGGGTCAGCCAAAAGGGCTTCAGCGGCACGCTTAAAAAAGTCGCGGTTGTGATGGGCGCTGGCTTTGTGGCCGGCGGACTTGCCGCTACTGGTATCGGTGTTTTAGGTGGCGCCGCCACGCTGGGCGGGCTTGGTAGCGCGATGGCCGGTGGTGCAGCTAGCGCCGGCATGGCGCATAGTACCACGCGACGTCGCGCCAACGCTACCGTCAAGGGAAGCGAGCGGACGATTGCACAGACAGACTCGGCAATCGATCACGAGGCCAAGGCTAAACTATTTGATACGGCCGAATCCACCGACACCAGGGTTGACATCGACTACACCGAAAAACAGACCGACAAAGAAATGCTCCGGAATCGTAAGCGCGTCAAGGTATCCGCCTCACTAGGCGCCACCGCCGGCGGAATGGCTTTTGGGTTACATAAAATCGTCACTGAGGCTATGAATCCCGGCACCGCTGCGACATCTCCGCAGTACCCGTTGAACCCACTGAAGCCAAGAGTACCAGAAGTACCAAAGCCGACCGAACTACTGGGAAATAATTTCAACGTCGAGTCCGGCCATGGGC
>DIZP01000047.1:9828-11379 GCA_002429375.1 bacterium UBA6025
TGGTAGACTAGACGCATACCGATAATAAAATAAAAAAGGAATATAGTTATGAACGATCAAGATATAATTAACCAACTCGGACTAGAAAACGCAACCGAGTCGATCCAAGACCAAAGCCATCAACCAGGTTACTTCAATCGTCGAGCTTAGGGTAGCTGGTATCATCGAATCGGCCATGACGGACGAGCAGCAAGCTAAGTTTGATGAGCTCAAAAACGAGTCAGCCGATGCGGTCTGGACTTGGATTGATAGTGAATTTACCCAAGCCGCTGAGCTGTACGACGAAGCCCTAAGGGACTACTTGGTGAATTTTCAAAACAATGCCCATTAGTCCCTGGCTACGGGCGGTGATATAATTAACTGATAGCAAGCAAAGAAGGGGTAGTCCATGTTCCAACTAGACGATAAATTTTTAGCAGATATTGGGTTAAACGAATTACCAGAAGAGCAAAAAAAAGCATTCTTGCAGCACATTTATGATGAGCTGGAACTGCGGGTCGGCACGAAGCTGTCCGATGGTATGAGCGATGAACAACTGGAAGAGTTTGAGGCGATTATTGACCGCAAGGACGACGTCATCCGCACTTGGCTTGAAAGTCATGTCCCCGATTACTACAACGACGAAGCATTTAGCCGTATTCAAGAAGCCACCGGACTGGACGTCAACGACGCCGGACTACGGGCTGAATACACCGCGACCAAATGGCTGGAAGTCAATCGTCCCGACTATCGAGACGTCGTTGCCGGCGTGCTTGACGAATTGAAAACAGAAATTATCGGCAGTCGCGATAAGATCCTCGGTAACGATCAGCCAGCCGCGTAGCCGTTGAGAAATGCCGGGGCGCTCATCTGGCGTCCGCTGGGAGCAATCAGCTCGTCAATCGAAAGTGAAGCACCGTCTTGGCAGACAATGTCGAGCGGTGTTTTTGCTATCGACGAGACATGCGCTTTGATGATGATAATATCGTGGCCGAGCACGGTAAGCTTGGTTTTCGGAAAGCCGAGGTGGGCCCGAACCAGGCGCTCGGCTTGGACGGCCGTCAGAGTTAGCGGCTGGAGCCAAGCATCTTTTTTATCGAGCAGATGAGAATAGGTGGCGATCGCTTCATTTTGTGGCGTCGGTTGGAGCGAACCGTCTAGAATAGCTGGCAGGACCGCTAGGAGTGTGGCGGCACCGGCAGCCGCCAGGGTGCGGTACAAGTCGGTCCGCGTTTCCGCCCCTGTAAGGGGGTGGATAGTCTGCGCGAAGACGGGCCCGGCGTCCATATCGGCCGATAATTGCATAATCGAGACGCCGGTTTGCTCATCACCGTTTTTAATAGCGGACTCGATGGGTGAGGGACCACGGTAGAGTGGTAAAAGTGATGGGTGGACGTTGATAATACCGGGAGAAAACAGGTCGATGATGGGATGTGGGATTATTTTTCCATAGCTGACCAGTACCCCGGCGACGTCGCCCAGCGACTGAATGTTGGAAGCAATTTCAGATAGTTTGGTGGGTTGCCAGACGGGAATAGCGTGTGTTTGAGCGAACAGCTTGACGGTCGGCGG
>DIZP01000047.1:11623-12112 GCA_002429375.1 bacterium UBA6025
TCAGTCCCAAAGAATACTATTGGTTTTGACATGTTGGTCATAATCAAGTGGTTGGAGCTCGCCTTCCTCGTCGAGGGTATAAAATGCATCTGTCGCGTCGCGAATATGGTCGATAAAGACGATGCCGTTGGTGTGATCGACTTCGTGCTGGATTACCCGAGCCAAAAAACCCTCGGCCTTAAAACGGACTTCGTTGCCTTCTTCGTCGAGTGCTTTGACGCGGATTTTTGCGTAGCGCGGGACTTTTCCGTAGATATTACTGACGCTCAGACAACCTTCGTAATCTTTGGTCACTTCGCCCTCATACTTAACAATTTCTGGGTTGACGAGGGTCGTGAAATCACGCACTTCTTTGTCGTCAAAATCGCTGCGCACAATCACAACTCGATCGAGTCGATCAATCTGAACTGCCGCCAGGGCGGCACTGATTTCGTGCGGGCGGCTGTCTTCCCAATCCAACGCCGCTGATACCATGTCGTGAATCAAACC
>DIZP01000047.1:12173-12658 GCA_002429375.1 bacterium UBA6025
ATATGACAGCGGACATGATGGCGATCGGAGTGAAGCGTGAGGGGGATATAGCAGTGAGGGCATTGCGCCGTCCAGCCGCAATTTTCGCATAACGTCGTGCTGGCGCTGCCGCGGCGGTTGTGGAAGACCAGTGCCTGTTTGCCTTCCGCTAAGGTCGCCTCGAGCTGCAGGAGCAGCTGTTTTGACAGAAAACGATGTCCACTGAAGTTTGCCCGTTTCGTCATATCCACTAGCGACACGGTTGGTGGTAGGGTGTGTTCNNTATCAATCGCGCCACTGTAGAGCTCGCCGTAGCGAGCATTAACGGTCTCTTTGGTGTCGTTATCGGCGTCAAACCGCGCGATAACTGCCTGGGGAAAGAGTTTACGCAGTTCGGTCTCGATTAATTTAGTGCCAAAGCCTTTGTGAATAATCTCAACGTGGCCACAGTCGGGGCAAGACGTCGGGACGGTCTGTTGGTAGTTACAAATATGACAGCGGACATG
>DIZP01000047.1:12960-15032 GCA_002429375.1 bacterium UBA6025
GTTGGTGGTAGGGTGTGTTCGCGGGCGGCCTTGGTCAGCGTCAAAATGGGACGATGCGATTGTTCGGCCAAATAACGATCCGATACGTTGGGCGTCGCGCTACCAAGAATGACCATGGCGTCGTGGAAGCGGCCGAGTACCGTGGCTGCCCTAAGAGCCGAGTAGCGAGGGGACTGCTCTTGTTTATAACTCGGTTCGTGCGCCTCGTCGACGATAATTGCGCCAATATTTTTCAGCGGAGTGAACAGGGCAGAGCGAGCACCTATTACCACCCGAGGGGTCACGCTGTCCAAGGCCTCTTTCCAGGTGATGTGGCGCTCAGCTTCAGTTATGGTCGAGTGGACGATAAGGATATCTTCGAAATGATGTGAAAATTCAGCTAAAATTTGAGACGTTAAGGCAATTTCTGGCACGAGCACAATCACTGACTTGCCATCATTGATGGCGCGTTTGGCGATTTCAATGTAGACTTCAGTTTTACCCGAACCGGTGATACCCTGCAATAAAAAGGTTCCAGGCGAGGAGGTCGCAACGGTGTCGATTACTTGTTTCTGCTGGGTATTGAACACAATTTTTGTTCGGACACGTGAACTGTGTTCGACCATATCGGTCCGAGACCGGCGTGTTTTTTGAAGACCGCGGGGGAGTAACGTCTGTAAAACGCCCGCTAGAGGTGTAACGTAGTATGCGGATAACCACGTGGCGAGGTCGAGGAGCTGATGAGGCAAGGGGGTTTTTTCAATGACCGAAATGATTGGTTTGGTGGGGTAGTTTGGCTGTTCGGTCGCCCGCATAACGATACCAATCATTTGCTTTTTACCTACCTCAATGACGACGATGTGCCCAGGACTGAGCGATTGGTCTGAGGCGTAGGTAAAAACGCTACTGCCTGGGCGAACAATTTGATTGGGGGCTACTTCGTAGTAGTGCATATCTCCCAGTATACTGCTAAAATAATCATATGTATTTTGAGAGTCGCGAACAGGCGGGACAACTGCTGTCTGCTGAGTTAGTTGAGCAGTACCGCTATGAAAACTGTGCTGTCGTTGCACTCAGCGACGGAGCCGTTTTGGTGGGCGAACAAATTGCGGCTGCCCTGCACTGCGTTTTGATGATGCTGCTGACAGAAGATATTCAGGTACCGGGTGAAGGCCTAAGCTTTGGGGCAGTCTCGCAAAACGGAGGTTTCACTTACAACGGCATGTTCTCGACGGGCGAAATTGAAGAATATGCCGGTGAATTTCATGGCTATCTCGACGAGCAAAAGCGCGAAGCTTTCCAAAAAATGAATCGTTTGCTCGGTGACGGCGGTATCATCGACAGCGACTTATTGCGCGACCACGTTGTTATTCTGGTATCGGATGGGCTTGATAATGGCGCGTCTATCGATGTGGCCGTCGATTTCATGAAGCCGATCCGCATCAAGCGATTGGTCATAGCAACGCCGACTGCCAGCGTGCCGGCGGTTGACCGACTACATATCTTGGCCGATGAACTCCATATCTTGGACGTAAAAGATAACTTTATGGGAACCGATCATTATTATAATCAAAATATTATACCGTCTCACGAGGAGACGATTGCCAAAATCAATCAGATTGTCCTGAATTGGCGTTGACCCAACCGGTACAAAACTGTAGAATAAAAAGCAACAGTGTGAGGCAGTGAGATTAAACAAAGGAATACATGTTAGACGTTTTTATTACATCCCGGGTGAGGCGAAAAATTGTGGTGGTCTATGCCAAATATCCTGATTTTCGTACCCATGTCCGTGGTCTTGCTAAACTTATTAAAGAAGACCCAGGTAACATTCAACGCGAATTGAAACGCCTTGAGAAGGTTGGTTTCTTGACGAGTGAAAAGCAAGGCAACACTAAAATTTATGCTACCAACAAACAATTTGCTATTTTTAAAGAACTTCAAAGTATCGTTATAAAGTCACAGCAGCACGCTGGTCGCCCGAAGCGTTCACCGTCAGATATCTAATATGTCATTGTTTGAGCAGATTCTTGCCGCTCGTGGCTTAACGGCCGCAGCGGCGGCTGATTTTTTGTCGCCTGACTATGCAAAAA
>DIZP01000047.1:15293-20916 GCA_002429375.1 bacterium UBA6025
GCTTTTATTCCCAATCGTTTCGTTGAAGGCTATGGGCTGACGGTCGGCGCGGTAGATCAAATTGTGGCCGGCGGCACGCAACTCATCGTGACGGTTGATTGTGGAAGTTTGAGCCACAAACAGATTGAGCACTCGAATAGCCTGGGGGTCGACGTTATCGTAACCGATCATCACAACGTCAGCGACGTGCAGCCGCCCGCGGTAGCGGTGGTGAATCCAAAACGAAAGGACCATACTTATCCCTTTATCGATTTGGCGGGCGTCGGCGTGGCGTTTAAGCTCGTTCAAGCCCTGCAGACCCGCCTGGAAGGGTTACCGGTCGGTCATGAGAAGTGGTTACTTGATTTGGTGGCCCTCGGCACGGTCTGCGACGTCGTGACGCTGGTCGATGAAAATCGAACCAATGTCTATTGGGGATTACAGGTTCTTCGAAAAACCCGCCGGCCCGGCCTTAAGGCGTTGATGGCAGTCGCGCGGGTCGAGCCGGCGGCGCTCAACAGCCGCTCGCTTGGTTTTGGCCTGGGACCGCGCATGAACGCGGCCGGGCGGCTCGAGACGGCGCGCCATGCCTTGGACATGTTGCTGGCCGATGATAATGAAATCGCCTTTGAAAAAGCCCAGCAGCTCGACGTGCTTAATCTGACCCGACGGTCGGACCAAGCGGAGATTTTAAAAGCAGCGATTGCCCAAGCCGAGCTCTACAAAGACGACCCTGTGTTGGTGGTGAGCGGCACGGATTGGAATCATGGCATCGTCGGCATCGTGGCGGCGAACTTATTAGAAAAGTACAAGAAACCAACGTACGTATTACAAGAAATGGGCGAGTCATCAAAAGGTTCGGCCCGTAGTTACGGTGGTTTCAGCGCGGTTGAGGCCATTCGAGCGTCTGACGATATTATTAGCAAAGGTGGCGGACACACGCTGGCGGCTGGCGTGACTTTGCCGACTAAAAATATTGCGGCCTTTCGGGTCCGGGTCAATGAGTTTTATCAATCGCAACAGCTGAGTAATCAGGCGGCCCTGCTGCTGCCAACGGCGGACGTCGTCATCGCTGATTTTGCAGAAGTCGACGAGAGTCTACTTGCGCAATTGGCTATGCTCGAGCCGTTTGGTAGCGGTAACCCCGAGCCAATCTTAAAAATTGAGAACGTTATCGTGACCAACCAGCGCCGGATGGGGACGGAGAATCAACACGTCAAGTTAGAAGTAAAAGATAGGTTAGGGAAGAGGCTGCATGTTTTGGCCTTTGGTGCACCGGATTATTTTTTCGCCGAACCAGGCGAGGTTGTGACGGTATTATTTCAGCCAACCTTGAACGAATGGCAGGGACGGCGCAGTATTGAGGGACGATTGTTGCACGTCGACACCGCATAGCTGTTGCACCGCCGCTCATTCTCTGTTACAATACTCCTCATATGGTACAAGTAACACGTAAAGATGAACGAGAAGCAAACGAGAATATTATTCGTCGTTTTAACCGTAAAGTTTTGCAGAGTGGCGTACTCGCTGAGGCCAAGGCTTCGATGCGATTCGCTAAACCCCTTAGCAAGACCGAACGACGCACCAAAGCGATTATTCGCAAAGAACGCAAAGCTGAAAAGCTAAACAAAGCACGCCTAGGACTACGTTAAACGTGGCTCTAAAAGAGCAGGTTAATAACGATTTAAAAGCCGCCTTATTGGGCGGTGATCGTTTTACAGGTGAAGTTTTACGCGGGCTCAAGGCGGCAATCCTGAACGAAGAAGTGGCCCAGAACAAGCGCGAAGAAGGTTTGAGCGACGAAGTGATTGAACAGATAGTTGCCCGTGAAGTCAAAAAACGCAACGAAAGCGCCAGCATTTACGACGGCGCCGAACGACCGGAGCTGGCTGACAATGAACGCGCCGAGGCAAAAGTTCTGGTAACGTACCTTCCGACGCAGCTGTCTGAAGACGAGATTAACTCGGTGGTGTCGCGTGTGGTTGGTGAACTTGGTGCCAGCGGTCCAAGCGCGATGGGCCAGGTGATTGGTACGGTCAAAAAAGAACTTGGTAACACCGCCGACGGTGCGACAGTCGCCCGACTTGTTAAAAACGCGCTACAATAAAAACAAAAAGGAGCCCACGTTATGATTATATTCTTTGGTCCCGCCGGAGCTGGTAAAAGTGTCCAGGGGCAAATATTAGCCGCTCGTCAAGGCTGGCGGTGGCTGAGCGCCGGACAATTGCTGCGTGATACTCACGACATTGAGTTGCTTCACGAGATGCAGGCGGGCAAGTTGATTGCTCCCCAAAAGGTGAATGATATTATGGATATTGCCTTAAAACGAGCGGTTGGTATGAGCCAGATTATTCTTGACGGTTTTCCTCGGACGTTAGCCCAATCGCAGTGGCTTATCGAAAGTCAGCCAATTCACGGTCGGCCGATTGGATTGGCTGTTGTCTTGGAGGTGCCTCGGAGTGAACTATTACATCGGCTTGAGGTGCGCGGCCGCGTCGATGATACTCCGGAGGCAATCGACGAGCGTTTGAAGGCTTATCGTCAAGAAGTCTACCCAATTTTGAACTACTTTACGGAGCAAAATATTAACATTGTTCACATTGATGGCGTGGGCACCGTCGGTCAGGTTCACGATCGTATTATCGAAGAATTGGTTGCATGCAAGCTCGCCTAAAAACCGATGCCGAAATCGAGGCTATGCGCCAGGGTGGGAGGTTGCTGGCGACCATTTATGACGGTCTAAAAAAGCAAATCGTGGTTGGGATGAGCGAGATCGAGGCCGACGCCTGGGTGGCCCATGAGATCAAAGCGCTGGGGGCGACCGCCACCTATAAAACTTCGGAAGTGAATTTTCCGAACGCTATTTGTATTTCGACCAACGATGAGATTGTCCACGGCATTCCGACTGACTACCGCTTTGAACGAGGCGATATCGCTAGTTTTGACCTGGTGATTACCTATAAAGGTATGAAAACCGACAGCGCCTTCAGCATGGTTGTTGGTGAAAACCCCACTGGTGCCAAGAAACACCTGCTTAGCCTGACTGAGCGGAGCCTGTTCGCGGGTATTGATGCGATTAAGGGCCCCACCTATACGGGCGATATCGGTGCCGCGGTCGAAAAGGTTCTGCGCGACGGTAAACTAGGCATCATTCGCGAGTTGGTCGGGCACGGTGTCGGACACGAGATGCACCAAGCCCCAGAAGTACCCAACTGGGGACAAAAGGGAACGGGCGTGCTGCTTGTACCCGGTGATACGATTGCGATTGAGCCAATGGCGACGCTTGGGGGCGAAAAGATTAAGACCGACAGTGACGGTTGGACGATTCGCACCCGTGACGGTAGCTTGGCGGCGCACTTTGAACATACAGTCCTAGTGACTGAAGATAGTGTCGAGATTCTCACACAGCTCTAACATATATAGTTTGCAACTTCTTGCATAAGCTATATACTAATAACCATGCAAGAAAACTCTCGATACGCTGTCGGTATTGACATCGGTACAACAACGGTCCGCTGCGTCGTGGCTCATATTGACGGAACGACTGGTTCGCCGACAATCGTAGGCGTCGGTAGCGCTCCCAACAGCGGCATGCGCAAAGGAACGGTCGTAAACCTCAGTGGCCCTGCTCAGGCAATTGACGATGCGCTCGGTGAAGCTGAACGGATGAGCGGCTACCAGGTCAATGAGGCAACGGTGAGTATCAACGGAACTCATATTTTAAGTACTCACGCCGACGGCATGATAGCGGTGGGCGCGGCCGATCACGAAATCACGCATGAGGACTTATCACGGATCGAAGAAGTCGCTACGCTCGGTAAAGTACCGGCTAACCGCGAAATATTGGACGTTGTACCGCACGCTTACAAGCTTGACGGACAGGACAATATCAAGGATCCGCTTGGTATGACTGGGACGCGCCTTGAGATTGATGCCCATGTGGTATCTGCTCTCGCACCGCACCTGACGAACCTACAAAAGGCAGCTGACTCTGCCAAGGTGTTACCTCGTTCGATTATTGTGGCGGGTGTTGCCGCTGCCCGAGCCGTTTTGAGCGAACAACAGCTTGAAAACGGTGTCGCACTGATTGACATTGGCGGGGCGACGACAAACATTGCGATTTACGAAGAAGGTGATTTGCAGTACGCGGCGGTCCTTCCTCTTGGTGGCATTAATATCACCAACGATCTGGCCATCGGACTAAAAACTGATCCCGAGATTGCTGAAAAACTCAAAATTGAACACGCTTCAGCCCAACTCCGTGGCGCTACGTCTGGTGTCAGCTTGAAGTATGAGGGTGAAATCTACTCTTTTCAAACCAGCGATATTGATGAAATAGTCGAAGCCCGGCTGGAAGAGATCTTTGAAGCTATCCAAAACGAATTGAAAAAAGCCCGCCGCGCCGGTAAGCTTCCTGGTGGCATCGTCTTGACGGGGGGAACGGCCCAGCTGAAGGGTATCGTCGAGTACGCCAAAGAGTCTTTGGGGTTGGCCGCCCGCGTCGGCAAGACGTCGGGTTACGGCGGGGTAGCTGACAATATCGAAAAACCGCAGTATGCAACTGCTGTTGGCCTGATGCTACTTGATGCCGAGAGCGATAGCGTCCAGTACGGAAGTAAAAAGAAGGCAAGCAGCTCACTGATAGGTATTGGTAGCACGGTATCGAAGTTCCTGTCACGCTTCAGGGCGTAGCCTTTTGCGGTGCAAGTGGTATACTAATTAAAGAATACGAATACTATGGAGATAACAGATACATGCCTGAAGTAAAACCAAGCGACATACAAACGTTTGCCAGCATTAAAGTAGTCGGCGTCGGTGGCGCGGGCGGCTCGGCCGTTAACCGCATGAAAGACGCTGGCCTCAACGGTGTACAATTTATTGCTATGAATACCGACGCCCAAGCGCTTCATAATAGTCGAGCTGACGTCAATCTTCATCTCGGCAAGACCACAACTGGTGGTCTTGGTGCCGGGGCTGATCCTGCTACTGGCGAGGCTGCGGCCAATGAATCGCGTGATGAAATTCGCGAAACTTTGACCGGAGCGGATATGGTATTTGTTACCCTTGGTGCCGGTGGCGGTACCGGTAGTGGTGCCGGCCATATCGTGGCCGAGATTGCTCGTGAACTTGGAATTTTAGTCGTTGGTGTCGCCACAAAGCCGTTCAGCTTTGAGGGTGAAAAGCGTCGTCAAAATGCCGAATGGGCTATTGCCCAGCTCGGTCGACAAGTCGATACGCTGATTACTATTCCTAACGACCGACTCCTCCAGACGATCGACCGTCGGACGCCACTACTTGAGACTTTCAAGATTGCCGATGACGTGCTTCGTCAGGGTGTTCAGGGTATTTCTGAACTTATTACCGAACACGGACTGATTAACCTCGACTTTGCCGACGTCAAGGCTATTATGAGCAACGCCGGTTCGGCGCTGATGGGTATTGGACGCGCCAGTGGTGACAATCGTGCCGCTCAGGCTGCCCAGCAGGCCATTGAGTCACCACTGATCGAAGTTTCGATTGATGGGGCAAAAGGTGTCTTGTTCAACGTCACCGGTGGCTACGACATGAGCATGAGCGAAATTCAGGAAGCGGCCGAGATTATCACCAGTGCCGTCTCACCTGATGCAAATATCATCTTCGGCGC
>DIZP01000047.1:21111-29239 GCA_002429375.1 bacterium UBA6025
GTTGATGCAATTGACCTAAACCTTGACCACAGAGACGCCGCTGCCGCATTTTCAGAAGAGACAAGTCATGATATCTGGAATCAGCCAAATGAGAACGAGGAAGAATCCGATACGCCTGCTTTCCTTCGCCGTCGCAAGAAGAATAAGACACCAACCGATAAGGAAGCATAGGCCGGGATGGCACAATACAATATCGGTGATAGCAGGGTCATCGAGTCTCGTGAGGTAGGGGACGGGGTGACGATTCGTCGTCGCCGAGAGTCTCCGGACGGTACCCGTTTTACGACTTATGAGCGTATCGAGAAGCCCAACCTGGCGATTATCAAAAAAGACAGCTCACGCGAACTGTTTGACCGAGAAAAATTAGCCAACGCTATCAAGCGATCAGTTGGCAAATTTTTTGCGTCCGAAGTCGAAGTAGAAGAGATGATCTCGGACATTGAAGACGGGCTTTACGCAATCGGTGAAAACGAAATTACTTCCAAGCAAGTCGGTGACAAGGTCCTTGACGAACTGGCGATACGCAACGAAGTCGCCTATGTCCGCTTCGCTAGTGTTTATCACGAATTTAAAACACTTGATGATTTTGTGAAGATTCTCGAACACCGTCGTCATCAAAAATTGGATAACTAGCTTTTTATGAAGGTCGTCATTGTCTATAAGAACGAAAGCGACCACGCTCGCGCCGTGCTTGATTATTTGCGTGACTTTGAGCGACAAACGAGCCACGTTTTGGAGACGATTGATCCAGAGACGGCCGACGGCGAACAATTTTGCCGAGCCTATGACATCGTGCAGTATCCGACGGTGGTCGCTCTGTCGGACGATAGCATCATGCAGAATATGTGGCGCGGCCTGCCACTACCAACCATAAGTGAGGTTAGTTATTATGTTCAGTAAACTAAAGGTGTACTTTACACACGAAGATGAAGCGGTGCGTGACAATCGTTGGATTTTTGTCAGTATGTTGATTGGTGCGGTTCTCAGTCTCGTTGCCGCGTTTGTGTTGTCGGTTGAGGCAGTGGACTTGGCGAAGAATCCCAATGCCCAGCTCACCTGTAGTGTGAACGCTATCATTAACTGTGCGACCGTCGCCAAGCATCCCTCGGCGGCCTTGTTCGGGTTTCCCAATAGTTTTCTGGGGTTGGTTGCCGAGCCAATTGTTATTACGGTCGCTATCGCCGGCTTAGCTGGCGTCAAGTTCCCGCGTAAGTTCATGGTTGTTGCACAACTATGTTATACGCTCGGCTTCATATTTGCGTACTACTTACTGTACATGAGCATGTTTGTTATCCAGGCGTTATGCCCGTGGTGTCTGCTGGTGACATTGTCGACGACTTTCGTTTTTTTCTCAATGACTCGGTACAACGTCCGCGAGGACAATTTATATTTGCCAGTTAAGCTGGCAAAACGGGCGAAAGCATGTATTAAAAAAGACTATGATAAATTAGCCCTTGGTATTATTGTGGCGGCCGTCATAGCTGGTATTCTGTTAAAATACAGCAGTGCACTTTTCGCCTGAGGTTTGAGTGGAAACATCGAGCAATTTTTCTCAGCAGTTGCTAACGATGACGAATCACGGTAAGATTATAAGTGAAACGTTCCTGCTGTGCAGGATGAGCGCTTATCAAACGCGAATGTTTTTCGGAAGAAATCAGCAGTGAAAGTAGAACCGAACGATAATCGACTCGTCAGATCGAATAACTAAGCGCTAAGAAGAATCTCTTTTTAGAAACTGGATGGTACCGTCCGCTCACGCGGATTCCAGTGACTAAATAGGGATTTTTGTTTTTTCAGAAAGGAAAACTTATACTATGTCGTCACCTGAAATTGAACAGCAGCCAAAATTTGTGATTGAAACTGTAAGAACACGCCAGGATAATATTGGCATCGGGGAAGCTCATCTTCAGTCTTGGATCGAGACGTATCAAAACCAAAATCTTGGTATTGATGAGGCTTGGATACGTAAAGAATTCAGTTTTTTGGTTGAAGATAGAGGTATTGATTTTAGGGCTAAGCAGATTGAGATTGCAAATAGGTCGGAATCAGAGATATTATACAGAGTTGTTAAAGACCCAGACGATAAAGTACAGGGTTTTCTCCACGTATCACGTCGTGATGACGGTGTTCATCTTGATGCGATTTATCTTACCAAGAAGGCGCAAGGTAAAGGTGTCGCTCGTGAGTTGATGAATCAGGCTATCGAGTTTTCAGGAGGACATTCAATTTCGCTCCAGGTTGTCGCCTATAACGACCACGCTATATCGTTTTATGAAAAGTACGGATTTGATAAGGGCGAAATAGACAAAGGGCTATTTCATGGTAGAATGCCGGTATTAAACATGCATAGGGACGGAGAAATATAATATGAAGTTTAAATCTAACACCCGTCGCCGAGCACTTGAATACGAAAAGGACATCGTTCTGCAGTGGAAAAAGAACAAGACGTTCGAAAAATCAATCGAGCAGCGGCCAAAGAGTAACTCGTACGTTTTTTACGACGGTCCGCCGTTCATTACGGGAGTGCCACACCATGGGACGTTGCTGAGCAGTGTCGTCAAAGACACCGTGCCTCGTTACCAGACGATGAAAGGCAAGCGAGTCGAGCGTGTGTGGGGCTGGGATTGTCATGGGCTACCCGCCGAAGTCTATACCGAGAAAAAACTTGGACTGAAAGGCAAACAGGACGTCCTCGATTACGGCCTCGAGAAATATATCATCGCGGCGCGTGAAAACATGGTGCAGACCAGTTCTCTTTGGGAAGATACGATTGACCGGATCGGCCGCTGGGTTGATTTCAAGGGCTCGTATAAGACGATGGACAAGGACTACATGGAATCCGTCTGGTGGGCGTTCAAAGAACTCTATGATAAAGGCAAGATCTACGAGGGTGAAAAGGTACTGATGTACTGTACCCAGGACGCGACGCCACTCAGTAAAGCCGAAGTCACGATGGATAGCGGGGCTTATCAGGACGTGACCGACCCGAGCGTCTACGTGAAGTTCAAATTTGTCGACGAAGACGCCTCGTTGCTTGCTTGGACGACGACGCCCTGGACATTGCCCGCCAATACCGCCGTCGCCGTGAATGAAGATGTCGATTATGTAAAATTCAAGACCGAAGACGGCGAAACGCTGATTGCCGCCTTCAGTTTATTAGACACGATACAAACCAAAACCAAAATTAATATAAAGGAAATAAGTACTACTTTGATTAAGGGTAGTGAGTTGGTCGGTCGGTCTTACGAGCCATTATTTGATGATCGCGGCGAGAATGCGCACAAGGTATGGGCCGCCGACTACGTCACGACCGAAGACGGAACGGGCATCGTTCATCTCGCACCGGCTTACGGCGAAGAGGACTTCGCACTGGCTAAAGAAAAAGGCTTCCCGATTATTCATACCATTGATGAAACGGGCCATTTCACCGAAGGTAACTGGAAAGGCGAGTACGTCTGGGATATCAACAAGACGATTGCGAAAACATTGCATGAGCGGGGCGTCATTTTAGCAATCGACTATGTGCGCCACAGCTACCCGCACTGTCATCGCTGTGGGACGAAGCTTATGTACCGAGCTCACCCCAGTTGGTTTATGGATGTTGATGGTCAGCGCGAGCAAATGCTCGAGCAAAACACCGAAAATATCAATTGGTTTCCGCCGCACATCAAACATGGTCGTTTTGAAAAGACCGTACAGACCGCGCCCGATTGGAACCTGAGCCGTGATCGTTTCTGGGCGACACCGATGCCAATCTGGAAGGGAACGGACAAGCAGGGTGTCGAGTACGTCAAAGTTGTCGGTTCGTATGACGAACTCGAAGCGCTGTCCGGTCGTCGATTGGAAGACTATCACCGTCCATGGATTGACGAGGTAACCTTCACGATTGACGGCGTGGTCTATAGCCGTATCGATAAGGTGATGGACAGTTGGTTTGAGGCTGGCAGTATGCCCTTTGCCCAGTTCCATTATCCGTTCGAAAACGTCCAAAAGTTTGAAGCCAATTTCCCCGGCGATTTTATCGTCGAATATGTCGGTCAGGTCCGTGCTTGGTTCTATTATGTACACGCCATCAACGTCGGCCTGTTTGGCAAAAACGCCTTCAAGAATGTCATTGTGACGGGCAACGTGGCTGGTAACGACGGTCGCAAGATGAGCAAATCCTACGGCAACTTTACCGATCCGAATATTTTGATGGACACCTACAGCGCTGACGCGCTTCGTTTCTTGTTGCTCCAGAGCCCACTCCTCAACGGCGAGGATTTTGCGCTCCAAGACAAAGAAGTCGCTGACGCAAACCGCAAACTCGCCATGGTAGGCAACATGTACGATTTCTTTACGATGTACGCCGAAGTTGACGGCTGGGAGTTCAAGGGTGACCTGTCTGACCCGACGCCGCAGCTCGAAAACCCTCTCGACCAATGGATTGTCAGTCGGGTTCATCAGCTGACACAAAGTATCGAGAAAAATATGGATGCCTATGACATTCCTAACGCGGTCAAGCCAATCCTGCCGTTCATCGAAGACGCCAGTAACTGGTATGTTCGTCGCAGCCGGCGTCGTTTCTGGAAGTCGGGCGACGACACCGATAAAAATAACGCTTACCGGACGCTACATTATGTCCTGGTTCAATTGAGTCAAATACTGGCACCGTTTACGCCATTCTTGGCCGAAGAAATGTACCAGAAATTAACGGGCGGGGAGAGCGTTCACTTGCTTGACTGGCCGGAAGTTGGCCATATTAACGAACTCGTCGTTCAGGACATGGAAACAGTTCGAGACTACGTCAACCAAGCCCTCAGCATTCGCGCCAAAGAACACCTCAAGATCCGCCAGCCGTTGGCGAGCGTGACGGTGCCAACGCTGGGCGAGTTCGTCAATTTTAAGGATATTTTGACCGAAGAACTAAACGTTAAAACGGTACTTCAGGGTAGCGAGTTGAGGCTTGACCTAGCTATCACTCCGGAACTGAAGCGCGAAGGATTGTCTCGTGAAATCGTTCGCCATATCCAAAACGCCCGCAAACAAGCCGGGCTGAATGTCGATGACCGGATTACGCTTGGCCTCATGACTCACGACGCCGAACTCCAAACGGCGATTGATGAACATCGTGATGTCATCATGGCCGAGACACTGGCCAGTACGCTTTCGACCGAGACCTATAACTACGAGATAACAGTGATGATCGAGGATGTTGAGCTGAGCCTTTCATTGCAAAAAATATGACCACGGGCTAGCGGTATATATGGGAGTGGTTTAGTAGTATAATATAGAGGATAGCAACCTAATGGTATACGGAGGTAGTCGCATGGTTGATACAACAGAACAAGTAACTGAACAACAGGAAGACCGTGGTGGTCAGCGCGTCGTCACTCGTGGGGTGAATCACGAAAGTCGTGACGAGCACGTCAATCGAGGCGTGCGTATTGTATGGTTTTTGGTGGGGATAGTTGTAGCGCTTCTATTGGTACGAGTTGTGTTAGCGCTCTTGGGTGCCAATCTTGAGAATCAATTTGCCAATTTCATCTATGTCATCACCGATCCGTTTGTGGCTGGCTTCAGAGGACTACTTCAGGTAAGTCAATTTCAAGCTGGCGTATCACGCCTCGAGCTAGAAACGCTGGTCGCTGCACTTGTGTACACACTGATTGGCTGGGGTATCGCTTCGGCAATTCAGTTGCTTAGCAAAAGAAGCCTAACCTAAGCCTAAGCCGCCAAAAATAACGTCAAGAAGGATAGGTGATTGACAAAACATAATGTTTATGCTAGTATATGCTCAGTAACACTAAACACAAACATATGTCATTACTCAATTACCTCCAGTTTCAGCCAATCGATCCATCGTCTGACGAAGACGAGATTCCTGTTGCCCACCAGCAGCGCCAGGATATTAACCTGAACGAGCAGCTTGACGAGGCGAGCCTGGAGATGTTTTGGAATCATGTCGTTGAGGATATTCACGACGATCCCGAATGGTTTACTTTTTCAGACGAATAGGCGATATACTTAGTTTATGGATCTGACAGATACCGAATTTGACCAACTAATCACCCGCGCCATGGACGAATTGCCTCAGAAGTACATTAAGGGCCTGGATAATGTCGCGATTGTGTACGCTGATGACCCAGACGAACACCAGCGCGCAAAATCTCACCTAGGCGAGCACAGTTTGCTACTTGGTTTGTACGAGGGAATCCCACTGACAAAACGAGGGGCAGGCTATACCTTTGTGTTGCCCGACAAGATTACTCTTTTTAAGAATCCGATTTTGGCGGTCGTCCGGACCGAAGCCCAGCTGTTCGAACAAATCAAACGAACCCTGTGGCATGAGATTGCGCATTATTACGGGCTGGATCATGGTCGGATTGACGCTTTACAAAACAACCACGACGCCTAGTCTTGCACTCAACCCCTGTATCTGTTACAATTAGCAACTGATTAGTTAAACGTTAAAGGAACAATATGACAAAAGCAGTCGTTAAGATCGGTGGCAAACAATTTATTGTCGCCGAAAAAGAGACCCTACTGGTGGACCTCCTCCAGGAAGGCACAAAAGAGCTCACGCTTGATGCACTGTTGGTTATTGATGGTGATACAACGCACATCGGTATGCCAACTGTCAAAGGTGTTACGGTAACCGCAACGGTTATCGACGACCTTGTAAAGGGTGAAAAAATCCGTGTGATTCGCTACAAATCAAAAAAGCGCGTTCACAAAGAGAACGGACATCGCCAAAAATACTCAAAGATTGAAATTACTTCAATCAACCAGTAAATAATAAAATCCCCGCAAGTCAGCGGGGTTTTTTATTTATGCTCATGGTATAATGGGGCAAAAGAGAGAGGGAAACAGACACGTGGCGACGGTAATTTCAGTAACCAATCAAAAGGGCGGAGTCGGTAAGACGACCACCGCGGTTAATTTGGCATATTACCTGGCGAAGTCTGGCAAAAAAACCTTGCTGGTGGATTTTGACCCTCAGGGCAACGCCACGAGCGGCCTCGGCATCGATAAGCAGCTGCTACAGGGCACGATGGCTGACGTCGTCATGGAAGAGACGACACTCGATCAGATTGTTATCCCGACGGCGCACAAGAATCTGTATTTGGCGCCCACCACGCCACTGCTCGCCAATACCGAAGTCCAGCTGGCGCAGGCCGACAAGCGATTTTCTCGTTTAAAAGCGGCTATCGAGGCGAGCCAACAGGGCTATGACATTGTTATCATCGACAGCCCGCCGAGTTTGAGCTTGTTGACGGTGAACGGTTTGATTGCGGCCTCCTATGTGTTGCTGCCCGTTCAAGCTGAATTTTATGCCCTGGAGGGCCTCGGACAACTGCTTGAAACGATGAAACTCGTCCGCAAGGGGATGAACCCAACCTTAGAGTTGCTCGGCGTCCTGCCGACCATGATAGATTCTCGAACTACGTTGAGCGGCCAAGTCCATGAAGAAATCAAAAAGCATTTTCCGGGTAAAGTATTTAACACGACTATTCCGCGCAATATTCGCCTGGCCGAAGCACCAAGTCATGGACTGCCTGTCGGTGTGTACGACAGATTTTCAAAAGGCGCCAGAGCCTATAAAGCGCTCGCCAAGGAGGTACTAGCTCGTGTCGATATCTAATAAAAAAGGCCTCGGCCGCGGTTTTGAATCGTTGATTCCGATAGAGCTACTGGACGAATCGTTTGACCCGACCGCCGCTCAGGACCAAAAAGTGAGCGAAATGCGCCACATTAAGCTGACCGAGATTGTGNNACAGGGCTATGACATTGTTATTATCGACAGCCCACCGAGCTTGAGCTTATTGACGGTGAACGGTCTGATTGCGGCTTCCTACGTGTTGCTGCCCGTTCAAGCTGAATTTTATGCCCTGGAGGGCCTCGGACAGCTACTTGAGACGATGAAACTGGTCCGCAAGGGGATGAACCCAACTTTGGAATTGCTCGGCGTCCTGCCGACCATGATAGATTCTCGAACTACGCTGAGTGGACAAGTCCATGAAGAAATCAAAAAGCATTTTCCAGGCAAAGTATTTAATACGACCATTCCGCGCAATATTCGCCTGGCTGAAGCACCGAGCCATGGACTGCCTATCGGTGTGTATGACAGATTTTCAAAAGGCGCCAG
>DIZP01000047.1:29483-34506 GCA_002429375.1 bacterium UBA6025
TTAAGCTGACCGAGATTGTGGCCGACCCTGATCAACCGCGTCGGTCATTTGAAGAAGCCGCTCTTGAGGATTTGGCGGCATCGATTGCCGAACATGGTATTTTGCAGCCCATCGTCGTGACTCCCTATCAGGGTGGCTATCAGATTGTCGCCGGCGAACGTCGTTATCGTGCCTCGAAGCTGGTCGGTCTTGATAAGATTCCAGCACTAGTCCGGACGCTGAGCGGTCAGCACAAATTAGAGTTGTCGTTGATTGAAAACTTGCAACGGCGCGACCTGAATATTCTTGAAACAGCCACGGCGTATCTTAAGCTGCGTGATCAATTTAACCTCACGCTTGAGCAAATAGGGCAGCGGGTTGGTAAAAAATCAATTAGTACGGTCAGTAACACACTCCGTTTGCTCAAACTGCCCGCATCGGTGCGTACCGCGCTGGCTGAGCGAAAAGTGAGCGAAGGACAAGTCCGTCCCCTGATTGGTCTCGACGAAGCTCTGATTAATAAGTTGCTACCGCAAATTATTAATCAGGAGTGGAGCGCGCGCCGGACCGAACAGTATATCGTACAGCTTAAACAGTCACATGACACTGATACTACGCGACCAAAACAAACTCCAGTCCAGTCCCCGTACGAGGATGACACTAAAAGGATTGCTAAGCGTTTTGACACCGATGTCAGCGTACGAACTAACGCGAAGGGTGCCGGTCAAATTGTCATTAAGTTCACTAGTGGACAAGAGTTTCGACGCATTCAGAAACTGCTCGACAAAGAGTAATTTCTTACAATTTCTCTTAAATGCTTCGACGTATTATATTTTAGCTGAAAAACTACTGCCCAAGAGAGTAGGTTTAAAACGTTCGTATTTTATCGAATGGGAAAATTCGCAAGCCAACCGGACCGACTACGTCATAGTAGGGGATGGTGCCGAGACCATTGCGTGAATCAAGTGAGAAGCTACCTTGGCGGTGGTCACCGGACACGAACAGTTCGTCTTTGGGGACCACGGTGTCGGTTTCGCCCGAGGTAGGGCTACCGGGTTCGCCATGATTGGCGTCATCGGGATTAAAACCCTCCGGAAATTGATTGTTGTAGACGGTGTATTGCCCATTCTTTAATATGACACGCTCTCCGGCAAAGGCGATAACTCGCTTGACGATGTATTCGTCACCCAACCCCGTACTGTAGTTGGGGTTCTTGAAGACAATGACCTGACCACGGTCCGGAACATACGTTTTGTTCTGGAGTTGGGCCCAGGTGACAGGCAACCGATTGACGACGAGACGGTCGTTTGTATAGAGGGTTGTCTCCATACTCGGACCGATGACGCTAAAGCTACGGAAAACGAAAGTGTTGATTAATAAAGTGCCAACGAGAACAGCGGCAATGAAGGCGCTAATACTCAGTACGTCTTTTAAGAAAGGGTGTCGTTGCAGAAAAGTTGCTTCCATGTATATTACTATACATGATTTAAAGTGAGAGGAATAGCGACTAGTTATGATTTCTGCCCTTCAAAATATCAGTTAAATTAGGTATAGTGGTATGAGTATTTATGAAAAGTAAACGACCATCTATTGATGGGTTTGTCCCTAGGCGAAATGGCAGCCAACTGGGCGACCTCCATCGCACACCACGACCCGCGGTTAGAGCTGCGTCTGTCGACCGATCACTCCGTACGGATAACGATGCCCGCCAAACTGTCGGTGCGGCACGCGCCAATCGGGCAATCGGTCGATCGGATATAGATGAATCACTCCGTGAAATTGATACATTAGAGACACCAACCAAAGTCCTTAGCCGTCGTCAGCGTCGTCGGCTTGCCAAACAGACTCAACCGCGCAGTAAGTGGCGACGAAACGTTAAAGCTTTCTTTATAGTTTTGGCTCTTGTTGGCGTTCTCGTAGCGGGATGGTTGGGCTACAAGACATTCTTGGCCGGAGGTAATATTTTTAAAGGCAGCCTGTTTGATATTTTGCAAACTCAGACGCTCAAACAAGACAGCAATGGTCGGAGTAATTTCCTTATCCTCGGAACGTCAGAGGACGACCCTGGGCATGGCGGAGCTTACTTGACCGACTCGATGATGGTGCTGAGTATCGACCAAACCAAAAAAAATGCCTACATGTTTAGTATTCCACGTGACCTTTACGTCAAATACGGCATGGCCTGCAATAGCGGCTTCGCCGGCAAAGTTAACGAATACTTCAACTGCGTTAACGATAATTACAATAGTAGTGACGCCGAACAGGAGCGACTCACGCAAACGCAAGCTTTTATTGGCGCTATTGTAGGGGTTGATATTCAGTACGGTATCCATGTTAACAATACGGTCATCAAAGATGCTGTCGATGCGGTCGGCGGGGTTGATGTTAATATCCAAGGAAGCAATGGCGATCCAGGTGTTTATGATACGAACTTTGACTGGCGCTGTAAGTACAAATGTAACCTCGTGAAGTACACCAACGGTGTTCATCATCTCGACGGGGCGCACGCTCTGTACCTCGCAATGGCTCGTGGCGATGTTGCGCCAACCTATGGCCTCGGTAACTCCAACTTTGATCGCGAGAAAAATCAGCAAAAAATTATCGTTGCGCTGAAAGAGAAGGCAACGACGACAGGGACACTCACGAATCTGTCTAAGGTGACCAGCTTGATCGATGCACTCGGTCAGAACCTCAGGACGAATATTCAGACTAAGGAAATTCAGACACTAATGAAGCTGGGTGCCGAAATCAAAACAGACAATATTAAAAGTATTAGCCTGTTTGGTGGCGATAACAGTGTTGTGACGTCCGGTCCTTACAACGGCGCCAGCGTCGTGATGCCGACGGCGGGTATTTTTGACTACAGTGCGATTCGGGCCTTTATCAAAGAAAACCTTTCGAGCAATCCCGTGACTCGCGAAAAAGCCAAGATTGTCGTTTTGAACGGTTCGGGTATTGAAGGCGCTGGTCAAGCACAGGCCGATAAACTCAGGGCTGAAGGCTTTATTATTTCGGCGATTGATAACGCCCCTGTGGGAACGTACGACAGTGTCGAGATCTATCAGATTGATGCTTCAAAGACGGCGACGATCGCCAAATTAAAAGAATATTACCCCAAAGCAATAGTTAAAACGACAACGCCTCCTGTGGCTGTCGACGCTGGGACGAGCTTTGTGATTATTGTGGTAAGTTCACAGAAGTAGACAACGCTGGCTGCGTGGTATAATAATAGGTAATCATGGAATTTTTAAAGAATGTCAGACGCCGCTCGTTTCTAAGTGAGGTTGTCTACATAGCTCTGAACATTGGACTCGCGATAGCCGTGGTGTTCATTATCCGAGCCACCGAATCTCCGTGGCCAGCGGTTGGCTTAGTATTCCTGAGCAAATGGAGAGTACTCGCTGTCAAGCCGAGGTACTGGTTCGTGAACGTGCAGTCGAACTTAGTTGATTTTATCGTCAGCATGAGTCTTGTTGTATTTTTGTATACGACCTATATCAGCAACAGCGTGGCGTACCAGAAGGTTTTTATTCTTGGGGTATTTACATTGCTGTATGCCGGTTGGTTGCTGTTTTTAAAACCACAATCAAAACGATTGTATATTGCCTTGCAGGCGGGTGTCGCATTATTCGCGGGTGTCGCCGCCCTGTATACGATTTCGTATGATTGGCCATCGTCAATGGTGGTCGTGTTGATGTGGTTGATTGGCTTCGCCACCGCGCATCACGTGCTAGCAAGCTATAGCGAGACCCATATATTATTTCTCAGCCTGCTGTGGGGGCTGGTGATGGCCGAACTTGGCTGGCTGGCCTATCACTGGACGATTGCCTATAGTATCGGCAGCGGAAGCGTGCTTTTACCGCGTGTTTCCCTGACAGTCCTGTGTATCGGGTTTATATTACAACAGTGTTACGATTCGTTTTATCACCATCAAAAAATTCGCGGTAACGATATTATTCTGCCCGTGCTATTTACTATTAGTATCATCGTCATATTACCTGTGGTTCTGAGCTTGTGGGGTGGCGCTAACGTTACTATCGGCGTTTAGGTTCGCTTGAGAGCGAGACAGTAGTCTCGTTTCGAAATTATGTGAAAGCCTTGGTGGGAAGCACGAGCAATAATCAACCGATGTTGTCGGGGGTCGGCCTCGAGCAGAAGCAAACCTTGGGGGGTGAGCACAGACACCGCTTGATCGATGAGCTTATGAATCAGAGTTAGTCCGCCGTCATCCGCGAACAGGGCCAGGCTGGGCTCGTGTATAGTGTCGGGCGAAACTTCCCATGCAGAGTCGACGTAAGGGAGGTTGGCAATGATGACGTCCGCTTGCAGGTGGTAGCTTTGTAATAAATCACTTTCAAGCAGCGCCACGTCGGCGTGTAAGCGTTGGGCGTTGGTCCTCGCGACCACGAGGGCGGGAGGGCTGATATCCGCCAGCGTCACCATAAGTTCAGGGAACTCAAGTTTTGCGGTAATGCCTAGGCAGCCGCTGCCGGTTCCGACGTCAATCAGGCGCAGACTCGTCCCGTCAACTGGCGTTAAATCGCCGGCAACCAGGTTCTTCAAGCTATCTATAATAGCTTCCGACTCGGGGCGGGGAATCAGCGTGTCCGTGGTCACCGAGAAGCGTCGACCATAAAATTCTTTAAATCCAACGATATAAGCAATTGGCGTGTATTTCAGACGACGGGCGAGTTGATTATCGGCTTTTTCTTGGTCGACATCGTTTAAAAGGTCCTCCGAGTGGGCGTGAAGGTAGGTTCGGTCTTTTTGCAGAGCATGAGCCAGAATCAGTTCGGCATCAAGCCGGGCACTGGCAATGCCAACTGTTTTTAGCTGTTCAGTGGCGGACTTGAGCCAGCTGTTAATTGCTGGCACTAGCGGCGGCGAGTTCGCGTTCATAGGCTTGTAGATGCTCGATTAGGTCTTCAATAGCGCCGTTCATGGCTTGAGGGATGCCACTGCGGCTATAGCCGACGCGGTGATCGGTGATGCGGTCTTGAGGAAAGTTGTAGGTGCGGATTTTTTCGCTGCGATCGCCACTGCC
>DIZP01000047.1:34802-39868 GCA_002429375.1 bacterium UBA6025
CCTGCAGCAGTCGACTACGAAGGACGCTCATGGCTTTTTCTTTGTTCTTGATCTGCGATTTCTCGTCTTGGTTGGTGACGACCAAGCCAGTCGGCAGGTGGGTGATGCGGACGGCGCTGTCAGTGGTGTTAACTGATTGGCCGCCATGGCCTCCGGCGCGGTAAACGTCGATCTTTAGGTCGTTGGCACTGATTTCGACGTCGGTTTCGGCGGCTTCGGGCAAGACGGCGACCGTCACCGTGCTGGTGTGAATCCGACCCTGGGATTCGGTGGCCGGGACGCGTTGGACGCGGTGGACGCCAGACTCAAATTTAAGCTTTGAATAGGGGGCATCGCCCTTGACGCTGAAAATAACTTCTTTGTAGCCGCCGGTATCGTTGGCGCTTTCGCTGATAAGCTCGGTGCGAAGCGAGTGGGTCTCACAGTAACGCAAGTACATACGGTACAGCTCGGCCGCGAACAGACTGGCTTCGTCGCCCCCAGCCCCAGCGCGAATTTCAATAATGACATTCTTTTCGTCGTTCGGGTCTTTTGGCGCTAACATAATAAAGAGGTCATTTTCGAGTCGCTCGAGTCGTTCGTCGATATCGCTGACTTCCAACTTGGCCAGCTCGGCCAGCTCGTCGCTACCGCCCATCAGGGCTTTGGCTTCAAGCAACTGGGCTTCGAGAGTTTGGCGCAGGACGGCTTTATCCAAGATTGCCTCAAGTTCGGTGAAACGCTTGTTTTTAATGGTGTAGTCGTCGGCGGTGTAGGCGTCAGGGCGAGCCAAAAAATCACCTAGCTGCTTTTGCTCGGTTTGGAGTTCGTTAATATTGAGACTAATCTTTGGCATAACTTCTTCTTACAGTATGGCATATAAAAAGAGACTACGTAAAGTAGTCTCTTTCAAGAGCAGTCTTATTGCTCGGTGTTGGCTTTTTTGGCTTTAACGGCGGCAGCTTTTTTGGCTTTGCTGGCCAAAGCGGTTTTTCGAGATTCGGCTGCGGCAAATTTAGCTCGGTAGCGGTCGACACGGCCTTCGGTGTCGATAATCTTCTCTTCGCCCGTAAAGAACGGGTGAGAAGCGCTTGAGATGTGGACTTTAACGAGTGGGTACTCGTTGCCATCTTCCCATTTAATTTTGTCGGTGGTCTGCGTCGTTGACTGTGTCAAAAAGGCAAACCCAGCCACGTCATCGCTAAATACGACGGGACGATATTCGGTTGGGTGTAGGTTAGTTTTCATATGAGGGCTATTGTATCTGTTTATGAGGTAATTGTCAAAGGCGGTAAGCCTTGAAATTTATTGTCCAAGGGGTTATAATCATTAGGTAAATTATTTTAACGACACAACCCGCGCAATAAAAACTCCTGAAACCATCAGGCGCGCGGGTGAGGAAAAAGGAGTTCAAACATTATGACAGTAGTTGTCGATATTAAAGCCTTGCTCGAAGCAGGCGTACACTTTGGTCATAAGACCAGCCGTTGGCACCCTAAAATGGCGCCATACATCCACAGTAAACGTCAGGACAGCCACATTATTGACTTGACCAAGACCGTCGAAGGCCTCGATGTGGCTTTGCCATTTTTAACTAAGGTCGTGGCGAGCGGTAAACAAGTTTTGTTTGTTGGCACCAAAAAGCACACCAAAGAAATTGTTCGTACCACCGCTGAATCACTGAATCAACCATATGTCACCGAACGATGGCTTGGTGGCATTTTGACCAACGTCGCTACCGTCGGCCAACAGATCAAGAAACTAAAAGATCTTGAAAAGCGGATGGCCTCGGGTGACCTTGAAAAGCGTTACAACAAGCTGGAAGTCCAGCGCTTCCAAGAAGATATTGACGAGCTGAACGGTAAATACGGTGGTATCAAAGACCTCAACGGCAAACCAGGTGCATTATTTGTCATCGACGTCATCGGTGATATCAACGCCATCAAAGAAGCTAAAACACTTGGCGTTCCTGTGGTCGCTGTAGTTGATACTAACGCTGACCCTTCACTGATTGACTACGTCATTCCCGGTAACGATGACGCCATCAAGGGCATTCAGTTGCTACTCGATTATGCCGCCGCCGCCGTTCGCGAAGGCGCTGGTGCTGAAAAAGCAGCTGACAAAGAAGCTGTCAAAGAGGAGAAATAACCATGGGCGTATCAATTGACGACATCAAAAAACTCAAAGAACTGACTGGTATCGGTTTGACTGACGCCAAGGCTGCACTGGTCGAAGCCGAAGGTAACTTTGATAAAGCCCTGGAAGCGCTTCGTAAAAAAGGCGTCACCAAAGCCGAGAAAAAAGGCGACCGCGAAGCTCGCGAAGGTATTATCGACAGCTACGTCCACAGCGGACGAATCGGAGTCCTGGTGGAAGTCAACTGCGAGACCGATTTCGTAGCCCGTCTTGATGCTTTCAAGACATTCGCCCACGAGATTGCGCTGCAGATTGCCGCGATGGCACCGCTGTACGTCAGTGAAGCCGATATTCCCGCCGAAGAGCTGGAACGCGTCCGGAGCGAAGCCTCGGAACGGGTCAAAGCCGAAGGCAAACCAGCGGCTATCGCCGAAAAGATCGTGGCTGGTCAGGTCAAGAAGAACTTTGACGAAAAAGTCCTCCTCAACCAGACTTATATCAAGAATGATAAACAGACCGTCAACGATTTCTTGAAAGAGAACGTTGCCATCCTCGGCGAAAACATCGTCATCCGCCAGTTCAAGCGTATCGAACTTGGTGTCACTGAGTAAGAGCGAACCGCTAATAGTTGCAGAAATCGCTCCGAAAAGGGCGATTTTTGCTATAATTAAGACAAAGTAAGAAAAGAGGACTATGTTTGATACCAAGCCGTATGAGGAAAAGTTTGAGCTCGCGATTGCGCATTTTGAAGAGGAGCTAAAAAAAATTCGTACTGGACGGTCACACCCTGCCATGCTTGATGGCATTTTGGTTGAAGTCTATGGACAAAAAACACCGCTTAACCAAGTGGCCAACATTACGGCCCCCGAGCCGCAGCTGCTTCAAGTCACGCCGTTTGATCCGAGCAACGTCCAACCAGTCGCGGCCGCCATTCGGGCTGACCAGTCGCTGGGCTTTAATCCGAGTGATGATGGTCGGATTGTACGTGTACCGGTCCCGTCTCTGACTGAAGACCGTCGTCGCCAGCTCGTCAAACAAACGGGTGAAAAAGTCGAAGAGGCTCGTATCGCTCTGCGCAATATTCGCCAAGATGCCCTCAAGGATGCGAAACGCAAAAAAGACAATAAAGAACTGTCAGAAGACGATGTTAAACGGATTGAAAAAGGCATCGATGATGACATAGCAACGCACAACGCCAAGATTGATGCAATTTTTAGAGCCAAAGAAAAAGATATTCTGACAATCTAATGACCGACGTTACTCCTCGCCATATCGGCTATATTATTGATGGGAATCGTCGTTGGGCCAAGAAGCACGGTCTGCCGACGTACGAAGGACACTTGGCCGGTTACAATGCCATCCACGAAGTCACTAAGGCAACCTTTGATGCTGGCGTCGAATACGTTTCGGCGTATATTTTTAGCACCGAAAATTGGAAACGGAGCGAAGATGAAGTTCGCAAATTGATGGGACTGGTGCTGAGGCTCTTAAAGTCTGATTTGCACATCTTCAACGATAACAACATCAAGCTGAAGGTGCTCGGCTCGTTCGATCGGGTTGATAAAAAAATCCTCAAAGCCATCGCTGAAGCTGAAGCGCAAACCGCCGATAATACCGGTGGGACCTTTGCGGTCTGTTTTAACTACGGCGGACAAATTGAAATTACAGATGCGGTTAAAAAAATTGTTCAATCGGGTGTCGCGAGCGACGATATCACCCCTGAGTTGATAGAGGCAAACCTTTATCAACCCGAGATACCGCCGCTCGATTTGATCGTCCGATCGAGTGGAGAACACCGTTTATCTAACTTTATGTTGTGGCGATCGGCCTATGCCGAACTCTTGTTTCTTGATAAGCTGTGGCCAGATATGACAAAAGACGATGTAACGGATATACTGAAAGAATATAGTACTCGCGCACGGCGCTTTGGAGGATAAATGGAATTAATTATTGGTATTGCTCTGGGTTTAATAATTTTAGTTTTTTTGATTGTCGTCCACGAATTGGGGCATGCGATTGCAGCCCGTCGCAACGGGGTAGTGGTCGAAGAGTTTGGCGTCGGCTTTCCGCCACGCGCCTGGAGTAAAAAACTTAAAAACGGTGTCCTGCTGAGTCTCAACTGGTTGCCACTTGGCGGCTTCGTCAAGCTCCAAGGTGAGCATGATGCCGCCAGCGGTAAGGGTGATTACGGGGCAGCAAGTTTTTGGCAAAAAACAAAGATTCTACTGGCTGGCGTCATTACCAACTGGGTGGTCGCCGCAATTCTTTTAACCATACTCGCGATAACTGGGTTGCCCAAGGCTTTGCCTGGTCAATTTTCGGTTGCCAGCGACGTCACTACGGTGCAGCAATCGGTCGAGATTACGGCGCTCGTGCCTGGCTATCCCGCCCAAAAAGCAGGCCTACGAGAAGGTGATAAAATTATTCGTTTTGCGGGCCAAGAGGTGCCAACTACCCAAGCACTTATCGACCTCACTAAGCTCAATAAGGGTAAAAAGGTTGATGTGATTTATGCTCGTGGGGGAATTGAGTCCGTCGTAACGATACCCCTTCGCAATGATAAAACAGGCAGCGTATTTGGCGTGGGGCTTGGCCAAAGAGAGCTCACGAAGGCCACGTGGTCGGCTCCGCTCGTCGGTGTCGTTACTGCCGGACAGTTCACCTGGGCGACCTTTCAGGGATTGGGCAGTCTGGTCGGTAACCTAGCTAGCGGGATATTCCTACAGCTTAGCCCGAACGCAACGACACGCACCGGCGCAAACGAAAGCCTCAAAACAGTCGGGGAGAGCGTGGCGGGTCCGATCGGTATTTTGGGGACTGTCTTTCCCCAGGCGGAGCGAGCCGGTCCGACTCAGCTCGTCTTCCTAACGGCGATTATCTCACTCACTTTGGCCGTGATGAACGTCCTTCCAATCCCTGCGCTCGACGGCGGCCGCTGGTTCGTGACTGCC
>DIZP01000013.1:0-5147 GCA_002429375.1 bacterium UBA6025
GGTGCTTAAAAGGCACCTTTTAGCCAAAAGGAAGACATTGAAATGAAAAAAATATATCAAATTACTACTACAGGCAAGAAAGAACTTGAGCTAGAGCTCGAGGGTCTTAAGAGTCGCCGTGGCGCCATTGCCGACAAGATTGCTGAAGCGCGTGATTTTGGCGATCTAAGTGAAAATGCCGAGTATGACTCGGCGCGAGAAGAGCAGGGATTGCTGGAAAGCCGTATCGCCGAGATTGAGGATATTCTTCTGAACGCCGACCTTATCAAGACGGGTAGCAAGACCCATGTCGCGCTCGGTAGCAAAGTCGAGCTGACTGACGGTGCAAAGGTAGTCATCTACACCATTGTCGGACCGGTTGAGGCCAATCCACTCGAGGGCAAGGTCAGCAACAAATCGCCAATTGGTGAAGCTGTGTTTGGTAAAAAAGTTGGTGATAGTGCTATGATATCCACTCCTAAGGGCGACGTCACGTACCAAATTATCAATATCGGCTAGTTCGGAGCGATTTTGTGCAATTATCCATCGTCAGCTAGGCGGTGGATAATTGTATTTATGCTATACTGTAACGGATATGGCGACACTAAAAGATTTTCGTGATGAGCGGCTCAGGAAGCTCGATGAATTAAAGCAAGCGGGGATTAATCCCTATCCGGCGGACAGCCATCGAACGCATGCGACCGGTGATATTACCGCTCGTTTTGATGAACTGCAAGGGCAAACCGCGACCGTTGCGGGTCGGATTGTTGGTATCAGGAAGTTCGGTAAATTAGCCTTCATTATCATCAAGGATTTTAGCGGCGAAATTCAGCTATTCTTTCAAGACGGTCGAGTGGGCGAACGAGATCCAGTGCTTGGCCGACTCAGTATGGCTGACCTGCCGCTGCTTGATACGGGTGATTTTATCGAAGCATCCGGTGAGATTATAAAAAGCAAGACCGGTGAAATTTCTATTTTCGTGACGACCTTCCGACTTTTGACCAAGGCTCTACGCCCAATGCCGAGTGCTCAAGAGGGCTTTACAAACAAGGAAGAACGGATGCGCCGCCGCTACGTCGATATGAACGTCAACCAAGACGTGCGCAATCGTTTTGTGCGCCGCAGTAAGTTCTGGCAAGCCACGCGTGACTATTTGAATCAACATAATTTCATAGAAATTAATATTCCCGTGCTTGAACATACGACCGGAGGAGCCGATGCGACACCTTTCGTGACCCATATGGATGCTTTGGATCAGGACTTCTACCTGCGCATCAGCCACGAGCTACCTTTGAAGCGCCTACTTGGGGCTGGTTTTGAAAAAGTCTACGACATTGGTCCACGCTTTCGAAATGAAAATTATAGTGACGAGCATTTACCGGAGCACGTGGCTATGGAGTGGTATTGGGCTTACGCCAATTGGCAAGACGGTATGCGATTTATGACCGATATGTACAAGTTCACCCTGCAGGCGACCTTCGGAACGCTCGAGTTCGACTTAGGCGGCAAACACGTCGATATGAACGTCGACTGGGAGATATGGGATTATGCCACCGTCATCAAGGAGCGTTACGGTATCGATGTCCATGCATCGTCACTTGATGAGGTAAAAAAAGCCCTGTCTGACAACAAGCTTGAAGTCGAGCAGACGGAGAATAGAGCCCGTGGTATCGACAAGCTTTGGAAAAATATCCGTAAGGACGTGGTCGGTCCGGTTTGGCTGATTAACACCCCGACATTTATCAGCCCACTGGCTAAGACCAATCCCGACGATGCGCGCGTCGTCCAACGATTCCAGCCTATTATCGCCGGCAGCGAGCTTGGTAATGGCTTCTCTGAGCTGAATGACCCTGTTGATCAACTGAACCGGTTTGTTGAGCAACAAATGATGCGCGATGGCGGTGATGACGAGGCGATGATGCTAGATATCGATTATGTCGAGATGCTGGAGTACGGCATGCCACCAGCCTGCGGTTGGGGATTTAGCGAACGGGTATTTTGGATTTTTGAAGACGTGACGGCTCGTGAGGGTGTCCCTTTTCCTCAACTGCGGAGCGATTACGATGAGGTGACGCGCGCGATTTACCCCCACGTTAAGCTTACATAATCGAGACAATGTATTGATAGAATTATAAGCATAATCATGACTAATTAATGTTAAGATAGTTGAGTAAATAGCTTTAAACACGGCTTAAGCTCACTCAAGTGTAATAGAAAGGTACGTTATGATTGAAGTACGACATGTCACAAAAACGTACGGTAAAAAGCAAACCGCCTTTACGGCGCTTGATGATATAAATTTTGTCGTTCCCGACGGAGCGAGCGTGGCTATCGTTGGTAAGTCCGGTTCGGGTAAATCGACTCTGATGCATGTCATGAGCGGCCTTGACCGTCCAGAAGTGGGTGAGGTGATTGTCGATGGCGTTGATATTTTACAATTGAAGGATAAGGCCGTCGACAGATTTCGATCAGAAAAAATTGGTTTCATCTTTCAGTCTTTTTTTGTACAAGCCAATGAATCATCGTTTGAGAACGTGGCGTTGCCGCTGGAAATTGCCAGTAAATCGGCGAGTGTTCGAACCAAACGCGTCGTAGCAGCTCTGCGCGTCGTCGGATTGAGCGACAAGGAGAAGCAAAAGGCAGGCAACCTATCGGGAGGGCAAAAACAACGTCTGGCAATCGCCCGTGCAATTGTCAATAATCCCCGTATCATTTTTGCCGATGAGCCGACGGGTAACTTGGACACCACGACCGGCGCATCGATTGAAAAACTACTCTTCAACCTCAATAAACAGGGTGGTAGCACACTAGTCGTCGTGACTCACGACGAGGAACTAGCCGCCAAATGTGACATGCAGATCTATATTAAGGACGGCAAGATTGACCGAATAGTGGAGGCTAAACAATAATGAAAACTTTTGATATCGTCCGTCGGGCTGGTCGTAGCCTGAAGCATGCCAAAGCCCGCACTATTTTGACCAGCCTCGCGATTGCCGTCGGTGCCTTTACGCTGACGCTGGCGATTGCCGCCGGTGAGGGTGCCAGGCAATACGCCAACACATTGCTAACCACCAATATTGACCCTCAAATTCTGGCCATCGCAAAAGATAAAAGTTTCTTTTCTGGCGGACAAACCGGTCCTCAAGAGTACGACCCAAATGCCAGTTTATTAACGCGGCCGGCCGGACGCACGGTGATTAAGCAGTTAACTCAAGAGGATATCGCTGTCATTGCTGCCCGTAACGATATCGCCAGTGTCAAACCGGCCTATACCATTAACGCGCAGTATATCACTCGTCCAAATCAAAAGAAGTACACTGCCGACGTGACCCAGTACGATTCGGGTGTTACGCAGTCGGTTGTGGCCGGGGAGCTACCAGCGCTTCGTACCTCAATCGCCGATAACGAGATAGCCTTACCGGAAGCCTACGTTTCGCTGCTTGGTTTTCACTACGCTCAGGATGCTATCGGCACGACAGTGACGATTCATCTTGAACGAACCCCCACGCCGACACAGGCGCAAATTCAAGCAGCGCTTACCCAAGGACCGGCCGCACTTCAACAGCTCGGGGTCGCGCAACCAAAAGATGTTCAGTTGAAGGTGGTCGCCATTGTTGGTAAGTCAGCCACTGCCTTGACGGCAACGTCAAACATCCAAGTCAGTGACATCCAGGCCAGGCAATTGTCTGACTTCAGCACCGAAGGGACCAGTAGCTATCACAAATACAGTATTGCCACCGCTAGTGTCAAACAAGGTGTTGATCCCGCCAGTGTAAAACAGGCACTGGTCGCCAAAGGCTACGGTGTCGAGACAGCCAAGGACCTGCAGGGGCTACTCTTTACTATCGTTAACATTTTACAGGGTATTGTGATTGGATTCGGCGTTCTCGCTCTTATAACGAGCGTCTTTGGGATTATTAACACGCAGTACATTTCAGTTTTGGAACGGACCCGTGAAATAGGTCTGATGAAGGCTTTGGGTATGCGCGGACGTCATGTCAGCCGCTTGTTCCAGTTTGAAGCGGCCTGGATTGGATTCTTGGGTGGCACGATTGGAGCCCTGGTGGCTGTGGCGGCTGGTCTGGCGCTTAATCCTTGGATAACGAAGCAATTAACCCTGGGTGACGGCAATTACTTACTGATATTTCAGCCACTTCCGATTGTACTTTTGGTGATTGCCTTGATGGCGATTGCCATGTTGGCGGGTTACTTCCCGGCTCGTAAAGCAGCCAAACTCGACCCAATCGAAGCACTTCGCACCGAATAACAGCTAAATTTGATACAATAAACACTATGTTAGACATTCGCTTTATCCGAGAAAATCCCGCTCTTGTCAAAGAGAACACCAAGAATAAGGGCTACGACGTTAATATCGACGAACTCCTTCGGCAGGACGAAAGTCGGCGCGGCCTTCAACAGAAAGCCGATGAGTTGCGTGAAAAACGCAATACTATCTCATCGCAACTTCAGGGTGGTAAACCGTCGGATGAGTTGATTGGGCAAGCAAAGTTAATCAAAGACGAATTAGCAACCATCGAGCTGGCTCTCCGTGAAGTCGATGAATCATTTATGACTCTGCTCAAACAAGTGCCCAACATCGCAAAGAGTGACGTGCCTATTGGGGTGACGGAAGACGAAAACGTCGTTACTAAAGTAGTCGGGGAGCCTACGCAGTTCGAGTTTACTCCGCGTTCTCACGCCGACATCGCTTATCAGCGTGGCTGGCTCGATAAAGAACGGGCTGCGAAAGTCACCGGTAGCCGATTCGCCTACATCAAAGGCGACCTGGTAAAGCTGCAGTTCGCGCTGATCCAGTTCGTGATGGATAAGCTAACCGATCAGGCGTTTATCGACGAGGTGATTGCTAAAAACGACCTAAAGGTCAGCAACAAGTTATTTATACCGGTGCTGCCTCCGCTTATGCTGCGTACCGAAATGTATGATGCCATGGACCGCTTGGAGCCACGTGACGATCGTTACAAGATTGAAGGTGATGACTTGTGGCTGCAGGGGAGTGCCGAGCACGTGCTGGGCAGTATGCATGCCGATGAAATTCTTGACGAAGCCGACCTGCCGGTGCGCTACCTTGGGTATGCGACGAGTTTTCGTCGCGAGGCTGGGACGTACGGCAAGGATATGGAAGGGATGTTTCGCATGCATCAGTTTGA
>DIZP01000013.1:5448-6514 GCA_002429375.1 bacterium UBA6025
GTTGATATTAACGCGTGGATGCCCGGCCAAAACCAGTATCGTGAAACACACACGGCTGACTATATGACGGATTACCAGGCACGCCGACTCAAGACACGCGTTCGCCGTGCGAGTGGTGACCTCGAACTGGTCCACACCAATGACGCGACCGCGCTACCTCTGAGTCGTGGACCGATTGCCCTGATTGAAAATGGACAGACACGCGATGGAAAAGTAGCCATACCGCTTGCGTTGCAGCCGTATTTTTCCAACCGACTTATTCTGTAACGATGAGCAAAACACCTCAGCGGAGCATAAGCATGTCATTTCCAGGTAGTGGTATAATAAGAGTACCAACCAAATCAAATAGGAGGGTAACGCATGATTAAATCAATCGAGATCACAGGAATCAAATACGACCTGGATGAGACGACAAAACAATACGTCAATAAAAAGATTGGAAGACTTGATCGTTACCTGCCTCGACACGCCCGCAAGAGCGTAACGGCCGAGGTAAGGCTTAAACAGGTTAATCGTGATCACGGTAATAAGTACGAAGCCGAAATAATGCTGACAGTCCCTGATAAAATCCTCACCGCGACTGATTCAACGGGTAATATGCTCGCGGCCGTCGACATCGTGGAGGCAAAAATTGTTTCTCAACTACGCAAATATAAGCAAGCGACGGTTGCCCATGTTGGCAGGCGTGGCGTCATGAGTCGATTCAAGCGTAGTTACGCCCGCGAACTATAAAACCGACACCTTGTCCAATCCTCCTTCTGGCCGTATAATACATAGAGAATTTTACAGAAGTTTCTGATAAGTGAGGGTTATTGATTATGGTAAGTAGGCAAAAGGTGTTAACCAAGATTTTTGGTGACCCACAAGTTAAGATTTTGAAAGGGCTTCAAAAAAAAGTCGAGAGCATCAATGCTTTGGCCGATAAATATGCTAAGTTTTCAAAAGGCGAGCTTAAAAAACAAACCGAAGTTCTCAAAAAGCAGCTCCAGAAAAAGGGAACGACGCTAGACAGTCTAATGCCGGAGGCGTTCGCATTGGTTCGCGAGGCGAGCGATCGTGTCCTTGG
>DIZP01000020.1:0-362 GCA_002429375.1 bacterium UBA6025
ATAACGGCGATTGCGGCTGGCTATGGTCACTCACTCGCCTTGAAAACCGGCGGGACCCTCTGGGCCTGGGGATATAACGCCAACGGTCAGCTTGGTGATAACACCATCACCCAACGGAACCTCCCCGTTCAAGTCGCCGCCGGCTCCACTTTTTCCACTATCAGCGCTGGCAGCTACCACTCACTCGCCATAAAAACGAATGGCACCCTCTGGGCCTGGGGCTATGACAGTAATGGTCAGCTTGGCACCACAGTGTCGGTCTATACAGTCAATGGTTGTACCGACGATTTTGATGTGCCTTACGATTGCTATTTGTATCCTGACAGCCATGTTCCCACCCAAGTCGCCGCCGGCTCCACTTT
>DIZP01000020.1:678-6130 GCA_002429375.1 bacterium UBA6025
GGCACCCTCTGGGCCTGGGGCTTTAACGGCTTCGGTCAGCTTGGCGACAATACGGTGACAGAGCGGGGTCTACCTGTCCAAGCCGCCATCGGCTCCACTTTTTCTACTATCAACGCGGGTAACTTTCACTCGTTCGGCCTCAAGGCCGACGGCACCCTCTGGGCCTGGGGATATAATATTAATGGTCAGCTTGGCGACAATACGACTACTCAACGAAGCCTGCCCGTTCAAGTCAAGGACGCGGCTGGGACCGGCTTTTTGAGCGGCGTGGTGGCGGGTGCCGCCGGCACTAACTACTCATTCGCCGTCAAAGCCGACGGCACCCTCTGGGCTTGGGGGAATAACGCCAACGGCCAGCTCGGTGATAACACGATCATTCAGCGGAACATCCCCGTTCAGGCCAAAAGTGGCGGCGGTATCGGCTTCGTCCCGACCGGCAGCCTATCGGGTATTGTTGTCGACAGAGGCTCCGGCAGGAAGACCCAGTGGTACAACATTGATTGGCAGTCGAACGCCTTGCCGGTCAATACATCGATTGTTTTTAACGCCCGAACAAGTAACGACAAAACGACCTGGTCGAATTGGAGCTCATCGTTTACGCAAGCCACAGCTGGCAGTACGAGTGGCACCGGCGCCTTGAACGGTCTCCCCTTTTCCAGGTATATAGAACTCAAAGCCACACTTGCCTCAACTAACCCCGTGGTTAGCCCGAGGCTCAACGATTTTTCGCTGACCTTTATGGATGACACGACTCCTCCGCCGACCAATGCCAGCGCCGTCACAATGAGACCAGACCAGACCGGCACACTTATCGCCGAAAATGCCTGGATGAATGACCCGACACCTTACTTTAGCTGGACGGCTGGTACCGATGAGGCGGGCGGTTCTGGCGTGCAAGGCTACTGTCTATATCTGGGACAAGACAGTTCGGCCGATGTCGCTCAAACCAAAGGTATCTTAGGCTCGTCGCCGCTCGACACGGACGGTGCCTGTCAGTATGCCGTGACAACCAACAACCTCGATCTGAGCGTGGCGGCGGTCTTGGCGACGCCCCTCGTTAATTCTGACCAACCGTACTACCTGCTGGTGAAGGCAATTGATATGGCCGGTAACGTCTACGCCGGACCGGCTGCCAGCTACTCACTCCGCTACGAGAACACGCCACCTACCAACCCTGCTTTTATATCGGCACCCTCACAGTTTATTGCCACCAAAGATACCACCTTGACATGGCCGACAGCGGGCCCTCAAGCCGCTTTTGACGCCAGTAGCGGCGTGGCTGGCTTGCAGTACAAAATCGGCACCGGTGGGACCTGGTACGGCGATGCCCACAACGGTAATCAAGACATGACCGATTTACTCGCCAATGACGGCAGTTACCAAACCAATCCAGCAATCGACTACCCGCTTTTGAACGAAGGCAATAACATCGTGTACTTCAGGACAGTTGATGTGGCCGGCAACGTGTCGTCGTCCTATATCACGGCTGTTATCAAGCTGAATACCTCCTCTCCGACCTCACCCCAGAATGTGACGGCCACCCCGTCAAGTAGCACCACTAATGCCTTTGCCTTCTCGTGGAACCCGCCGGCCTCTTTCGTCGGCCCTATCGGTGAGGTGACGTATTGCTACACGGTCAATACGTTGCCAACCGCTAATACCTGCAACTACACGAGTCCTGGTCAGACTGCTCTCCCGGCCGACGCTTTCGCGACCCAGCCAGGCGAGAATATCTTTTACGTCGTCGCCAAAGACCAGGCCGGTAATATAAACTACGCGACCTACAGCAGTGCGACCTTTAACGCTAATACGCCAGCCCCCGGCATACCGTTGAATCTCGAAATTGCCGATATATCCACCAAATCGACCAGTACCTGGAAGTTAGCCTTTTCGTGGGCAGCCCCGGCCGATACCGGCGCAGGTATCGCCAAGTACGCCATTTACCGCTCGACGGGCGCAGCGTACAGTCAGATCGCCACCACCAGCGGTCTGAGCTATGTTGACAGCGCCCTAGCCCAACTGACCTATTCCTATAAGGTAAAGGCCTGTGACTCCGCCAATAACTGTGGCGCCTTTTCGGAAGTAGTTTCAAAATTGCCGACCGGCCGCTTTACTACCCCGCCCGAACTGATCCGGAGCCCCTCGGTCGCGGTCAGTACCCGAAAGGCTACCTTCAACTGGATAACCGACCGGAAAAGCGACAGCCGGATTCAATATGGAATTAAGAGCGGCGTGTACTTCACCGGAGAAGTCGCCGTCAGTGAACCGTCGATGGCCCATACCGTCGAGCTGCTGAACCTCGATGCCGGGACGACCTACTACTACAAAGCCAAATGGACGGACGAGGATGGCAATACCGGTGTCAGTACTGAACTTAGCTTTACGACCTTACCAGCACCAGTCGTCAAGAACATTCAAGTCATACGAACGACGTTAAACAGCGCCACAATCCAATTCACTTCCATGGATGCCAGCAAGGTGAGCATGTCCTACGGCAAGACGGAAGCCTTCGGCGGCCTGACATCGGTTAATACCTCGGGGAATGAGTCACCCTACACCATCGAGCTGACGGGGCTGGAAGACGGCTCGGTGTATTTCTATAAAATAAATACTTTTGATAGTGACGGCAACCTGTACGACAGTCGCCGGATTGACAGTTTCACTACCCCAGCCCGCCCGGTGATTAGTAAGCTTCGGTTCCAGCCCGTGGCTGGCGAGCCGACCAGTACCCAGATGGTTACCTGGACGACCAACGTCCCGACAAATTCAACCGTCACCTACGGGAAGGTCGGCGCCAATGGTAGCGATGTCTATATTTCAAAGATGACCAACGACCACGAGATTACGTTGCGGGGGCTTGAAGACGATAGCCAGTACTTCTTATTGGCCCAAAGCCGTGACGCGAACGGCAACCTTGCGCTGAGCGATCGACAAATCTTCAAAACAGCCCTCGATACTCGTCCGCCAAAGATTACTGGCACCCGAGTTGAAACTTCCATCAAAGGTAACGGCAGCGAAGCCCGTGGACAGATTGTCGTCTCTTGGAAGACGGACGAACCGTCGACCGGCCAAGTCGCCTATGCCGATGGCAGTGGCGGCTCGGACTATCCTAACCGTACTGCCGAGGACGCTCGCTTGACGGCGGACCACGTGGTGATTATTTCTGACTTGCCAACGTCGAAGGTCTACCATTTGCAGCCAATTTCACGAGATCGATCACTCAACGCCACCAAAGGCAAAGACAAGTCCGCCATTATTGGCCGAGCCAGCGAAAGCGTTTTGAACATCATACTCAATTCTTTACATGGGATATTCGGGATATAGCACTATGACACAAGCCAAACCACTCATTCATGTCAAAAACGTTAGCAAGAGTTTTAAGACCGCCAGCGGCGTGGTGCAGGTGCTGAATAACGTCAATTTTGAAATACTCGACGGTAGTTTTACCATTATTTATGGTCCGTCGGGCAGTGGCAAGTCGACGCTTCTTAACGCCCTGATCGGACTCGATGCCCCGACGACCGGACAAGTGACCTATAACGGTAAAGATATGTACGCTATGAATCAGAACGAACGGGCTTTTTTTCGAGCCGATACGATGGGCATGGTTCAACAGACGAATCACTGGGTAAGAAGTTTGAGTGTGCTCGAGAACGTCGCCCTTCCCCTCCGTTTCCTGGGGATCTCACCAGAAGCAGCCCTCGAAGGAGCCAAGAATTCGTTGCGGAGAATCGGCATCGAAGAGCACGCCTACAAGTACCCCGGCGTGCTATCGGGTGGCGAGCAACAACGGGCGGCCATGGCCAGAGCGCTGGTGAACAATCCTTCGTATATTGTGGTCGACGAACCGACCGGCAACCTCGATAGTAAGAATGGTGACGCGCTGATTAACCTACTTCGCTATCTTAATAAAGATTTCAATAGGACGATCGTCCTGGTTACCCACAACCTGGAGTACTTATCGCTTGGTGACAAATTACTATTGATAGAGGACGGTGCGGTGATTGAAATGAAAAGTAACGATATCCATAAAGTGACGCGTCACTTGCTGATAGACATGCAAAAACGAATAGACGATTGGGCAAGCTATGCTAAATAAGAACAGACTTCACCGCAATCAACCACATATCCAATTGAGAATGATTGTTAAAATGGCCGTTTTAAACCTTCGGTTCAAACGGTTTCGTAGCATTGTGACGATCCTCGGCGTGGTTATCGGTATTGGCTCAATCTTTCTGCTGATTTCACTTGGACTGGGCTTGCAGCAGCTGGTGCAGAACGAAATAATCGGTAACCAGTCAATCAATACTGTCGATATCACGTCCTCGAATTCCACAATCATTACGCTTTCGCCAGAAAACCTCAAACAAATCAAATCGATTGAGCATGTCACCGACGTCAGCGGCATCTATGTGCTGGCGAGCCATGTGACGCTCGATGGATCGTCGGTCGATCTGGTAGCCTACGGCGTCGACTCGCTCTACCTATCGTTGAGTAATTTGAACGTTCAAACCGGCAGACCTATCGATCCCAATAAGACAGACGAACTTGTCATCAGCAGCTCTTTGCTGGAAGCGGTCGGTATCAAGGATGCCAAGACGGCCATTAATAAAGAGATAAATATTAATTTTGCTCCGGAGGGTGAAGGCTCGGTTGACAAGAAAATGCGCATCGTCGGGGTCATTAACTCGACGACGGGGTCAGAGATATTCGTCTCTCAGAAAGTTTTCCAACAAGCCAACGTAGCAAACTTCACCCAGGCAAAAGCGATTGTTGACAATCGATCATCCATTGCCGACGCCCGGCGGAGTATCGAAAGTCTGGGCTATGAAACCACCTCACCGGTTGACACCTTAGATCAGATTAATGAAGTTTTTCGGTTCTTCAATATTTTTCTGGTTGGGCTTGGGAGTATCGGTATGGTGGTCGCCGTTTTGGGTATGATCAATACCCTGACGGTCTCTCTCCTGGAACGCACCAGGGAAATTGCGCTGATGATAGCGATTGGCGCCCGGCCGAAGGATGTCCAACGGCTCTTTACTGCCGAGGCAATCATTTTGTCCCTGACTGGTGGGGTGCTTGGTATGGTGCTGGCCAGCGGACTCGGCTATACGATTAACCTCGTCCTTAACCAGTTTGCGAAGGATCGTGGCGTGGTCGATGGGTTCAGCATATTCTCATCCCCACCCCTTCTGGTCATCGGTACACTGGTCTTTATGGTACTGATAGGCATTACCGTGTCGTTCGTTCCGGCTCGGCGAGCTGCCCGGATTAACCCGATTGAGGCTTTGCGCCAGGAATAGACAGCCACCTGGCACCACCACTAACAATCAGCCAGCCATGTCGTTGCCATTATCTAATTGATTTGTACCCACCAGGGACTCCGTTTTTAGACAAAACAATCTGCCACAACTGGTTTTTTCGAGCGCGGAATGAGGCCGCACTTAACAGC
>DIZP01000020.1:6357-7755 GCA_002429375.1 bacterium UBA6025
GAATATATACTTCCCCATCCAGGGATCGACTCCGGTGATAGAATCGTTACTCCCAATCGTGTGTAGCAGAAACAGACCATCGTCGCTTAGGGCGTTATGGGCAACTTTCATGAACGTGCGGTAGTTTTTGTAGCCAACATGTTCAAACATGCCGAGCGATACGACATGGTCAAATTTTTCGTCTATGTCGCGGTAATCCTGAAGTCGAGTCGTGACAGGGAGTCCTTTATATAATGTATCGGCTAGTTTTTTTTGCTCTTTCGAAACGGTCACGCCAACCGCACTCACCTTGTATTTTTCAGCGGCAAATCCGATAAAACTACCCCAGCCTGAGCCAATATCGAGTATACTTTGTCCCTTCTGGAGTCCAATTTTTTTGCACACCAGGTCGAGCTTAGCTTCCTGTGCTTCATCAAGATTTTTGACATCCCGCCAGTAACCACAAGTATAGGTGAGCCGTGTGTCGAGCATGGCGCGGTATAGGTCGTTACCAATATCGTAATGCTTTTCGCCTATTTTAAAGGCCTTTGACTTTCTGCCGGCGTTAAAAATATAGTTCGTCGCTACTTTGAACAGCATATTCCAATCACTCTGTATTTGTTGTTCGAGATTTGCGCGTAAAACCTTATAAAAAAACTGGTCAAGCTTTGGGCAGTCCCACCACCCGTCCATATACGACTCGCCGAGCCCGAGCGCACCTTGCCTGAGGACGCGGCTATAGACAGCCTCGTTGTATATCTGGATGTCGTAATCTTTATTGCCGTTAATCGTGATTCCAGCAATTTCAAGCAACGATTTTGCAATTTCTTCGTTTTTTTTCATAGATTTTTTCGCCTCCATGCTATGTCTGCTGATTTTCAATGTAAATACAGTCTTTACTAAATAATACAACACTAGTGACTATAAAAGATAGCTCACATATCGAGGATATGCGAGCTATCTTTGTTGGTAGATTGTCGAAATGATTTCTTTGGTGATCTCACCGGGAATCGGTCACGTTCCGCGACCCCGAAAATTCACGATTGCAAACACAGTTTGCATCGGAATGTTTCCTTGCGAACTGCCACAGGCAGCTCTCACCCGTATTGCCCTGGCAATCCGGATTCTATCCGCCGTAGGGTTCACCAAATCAAAAACGCCACCGCAGTGACGTTCTTAATTTGGTGATCTCACCGGGAATCGAACCCGGATTGCCAGGATGAGAACCTGGTGTCCTAACCGTTAGACGATGAGACCGAACTCGCATTACTGTACCAAATAACGGTGGTGATGTCCAGCCAGGTACTAAGCGGTGCCGAGTTGTTCGATAACCTCGATGAGCTTTTTAGGTGTGATTTCAGCTTTTATCAGGTAGGCATCGGCGTGTTTTTGCATGGCACTGCGTGAGGCGTCGTCTTG
>DIZP01000020.1:8072-11029 GCA_002429375.1 bacterium UBA6025
TCCAGGATCTCGGTCCCTCGCCGTTCAGGTAACATAACATCAAGCAGAATGACATCGTACGGTTTATTACGGGCGGTGATGAGACCGTCGTTGCCATCAACGACCCAGTCAACTTCGTAACCGGCCTTTTTAAGGCTGCGGACGTACATTTCGCCAATAAAGCGGTCATCTTCAATACATAATACTGTGTGAATTGCCATGACGTTATCCCCTATACATTGAATGATTCTTAATCCAGCCGTTACCGTGTTCGATAAGGCCTTCGTTAGTATTATCGCTCGACTTTAATTTATCTGCAACTGTCGCGTATATAGGCAATGCGGCTGTGAAGGTTGAACCCCTGCCCTCTTCGCTCCGAACGCTAATTGTCCCCCCGTGCGACTCGATAATCGCTTTGCTGATGTAGAGCCCGATACCGGTCCCGGCGACCGTTTCGCGCGAACGATGTGACCGGTAAAATTTCTGAAACAGGTTACTGACCACGTTGCCAGGCATGCCGATACCGTGATCTTCGATTGAAACTTCGACAAAATCACCCTTGGCTTCAGCGGTGACGTTGATTGCCCCACCTTCGTTACTGTATTTGATGGCGTTATCAATCAGGTTACCGAGCACTTCGCTGACACTGGCCCGATCGGCCGCGATAGTCGGTAGCTCGACCGGGATATTGACCGATAGCAGGCGGTTTTGGGCCGTCGCTCGCAGCTCCATATCGTCCCGAATCGTTTCGTAGATGCCAGAAAGCGAATCTTCGTTCAAGTGGACTTTGAGGTGACGACGATCGTAACGTGAGGTGTTGAGAATATTGTTGATGTAGCCCGACAAGCGATTGGCCGAAACGGTTAGACGGCGAAAGAGCTCATGTTGGTCAGCTTGAAGAATGCCGCTCAGTTCGTCTTCGAGGACTTCTAAGTAGCCACGGATAACAGTAATTGGCCCCCGCAGTTCGTGCGCCGCGAAGGCGATAAAGTCGAGCTCATCTTCGCTGACACTATAGGTTGCTGTTCGGTCAATCAGCGTCAGTACCGTCTCGTTGACGACACCTTTTTCATATGAGGCAATCACGTCAAACAGCCGTCTGCCTTCGTCTTCTGGCAGACGATCGGCGACCCGTGTCCAGGTGTGCTCGGCATGAACCGAGTGTTGCTCGCATTCGCCCAGCCAGGCCTCGAGCGTATCGTTACCGTTGAAGACGAGACCGAGGGATTGCGTATTGTCTTGCGTGATTTGTACGGGAGCTGCTTTGTTGGCGTATAGTATGTTCCGGTCGTGACCGAGTACCACAAGTCCACAGCTGGTAGTATCAAGCGCTGATTGGATAGCGGCGGCTTTGGTATCCGGTAAACTATTGGACTGGAGCGGTGTGTCGACCTCTTTACCGGCAAGTTCATAAATGGTTTGCAGAGCTTGCTTAAAGCCGTTATTGGCATATCGCCCATCGTTCAGACTAGGTGGCGTGGTTGTGGTGGGCTCACCGGCCACATGGATAATAGCCGCCAGCAAGTCCTTTGATGGTCGGGCGGCGTAGCTAAGCAGCGCTAGCGAGGCGACGACACCAACGACGAAGACCCCACCAATAATCGCCCATAAAATGAATGAGCTGAGAGCCAATGTCGCGGTGAGAATAAGAGCTGCCGTCAACGCACCCGCAATGATAACTTGAGACAAAACAATAATTAAAAGTGCTTTGCCATGAAACGACGGCCAAAAATCCCGAATAAGCTTAGGGACGGTCGTTACTGCCACGTGACACTTCCTGCGCCGTTAGGGACAGCCGCAATCCAGGTCTGGCCACGTACCAACGGCACATCTTTCCCCGTCGCATCAGTGTAGGTCACTTGACTGGTTTTGCTGGTTTTATGCCAAGTGACTTCTTGGACAGTGCCATTTTGGAAGATGGTGGCCGCACCGCTGCCGATGGTGGTGATGGCTTCTCTTTTGCCGTCTTGCAGGACGGTACTTTCGTCAACTTTCATAGCCACGACGACACTGGGGGCAATCTGTCCCTGCTCGCGGTCAGTATGGGGTGCACCGCCCTGGGAGCGAAGGTACGTGTTTGAGGCCTTGTCGTAGGCGTAGGTGCTGTTATAAAGGGCGCTACTTAGCTTGATGTCGATTAGGGTTGCTGTTGGTACGTCGCTGGCCTTGCCGTCGATGCGCGTAAAGCCGGTAAAGGCGGAGCTGGTGTAGCCTTTTGCGGTGTTGAGGGCATCGAGCTTGGCGAAACTGGTATAGACATTGTGCGGTGCATAGCGGTCGCTCGCTCGCCAATAACTGCCGGCGTTGAAGAACTGGTCGATATCGCGGTAGTCTCCGTTACGTACTTCGACGAGGCCTCCCGCACTACCGCCAACATGCGCGGTACTGGCGTTAAAGGCCGCCACCCATTCAACGTCGTAGAGTCGAATGCTACGCACCGGCCCGATGAGCTGGGGTTTTTCTTGTTGGTACAAGACCAAAAAGCGGGTGATGCCCCCTTCGGCGATAGCCTCGAAAACAACACCGCTGTCTTTGAGTCCCGATTGGGGCCGAGCATCAGGGCTGTTCTCTATCATCACCGCGGTGACGGCTTGTTTGGTGGCGGCTTCGTCGGCTACGAGGGCGCCAGTTAGCGGCGAATAATATTTGACTGGTTCGGGCTTGACCTCTTTTTTGACGACGGCAACGGTAGCCGGTTCTTTTTTGAGGGGTTGTTGGTAGAGCACAAAATAAGCCGCGACTGCGCTGGCCACAACCAGCAGAACGCCACCGATACCATAAGAAAGGGTGTGGTGGATACGAACCCAATGACGGACGTGTGACCAGAGTTTAGATATATGTGTGACTTGCATGACTTGAGCCTCATTATAACAAAAAAGGTTATGGTTTGTAACCACCAAATGCCACTGCAAGGTGTCGTGTGTATGGACACTGGACGACTAGGCGGCGTCGATAGCTTGTTGCAAGCGGTCGAGTGT
>DIZP01000020.1:11323-16659 GCA_002429375.1 bacterium UBA6025
ATTTCAAGCAGGTGGTTGAGCGTTGTCTGGATTGACTCGCTATCGAATTTACTCGAAGACAACTCGTCGAGACTGGTTCGTAACAGAGCGATGTGTTCTTCACGACTCAGTTTTGACAGTTGCTTGTTATCATCCACCATCGTCCAGTTTGGGGTTGGCTCTTCGAAGAAGTACGACGACAACACCGCTAAATCGGCGAGTGTTTTTAACCTATCTTGGACGAGTGCCAGTACTTGCTTTTTGGCACCATCACTCGCCTGTTGGGCGCACTCCGGCCAAAAATTAGCGGCCCGTTCGGACAGGTCATCGAGTGTCAATCGGCGAATCCATTGCCCGTTGAGCCATAGCAAACGTTGTTCATCGAAACGAGCCGGGCTTTTTTGGACTCGGTCAAGCGAAAACTTTGCGATGAGTTCACTGACTGAGAAAATTTCTTGTTCAGTTCCATCGTTCCAACCAAGCGTGGCCAGGAAATTCATCATCGCCTCCGGCACGTAACCTTCATGGCCGTACTCGAGGATATCTTTGGCGCCGTCGCGTTTGCCGAGTTTTTTCTTGCCGTCAATCGCCATGACGTACGGCAGTGTGGCGAGGACTGGTTGCTCGATTTCGAGTGCCTCGTAGAGGTTGAGAAATTTTGGCGTGCTACTGATAAATTCTTGACTTCGGAGGACGTGCGTAATCTCCATGACGGCGTCATCAACGATATGGCAGAAGTTATAGGTTGGGAAGCCGTCGCTTTTTATGAGAATAAAATCATCGATTGCTTCTGGTCCGGAAGATAACTTACCCATGACGGCGTCGTTCCAGGTATAGTTTTTTGGATCCGATTTGAAGCGGAGCGGTTGCGAACCGTCCCAGGCTGGTGGCTGGTCCGGACGGTGGTCGCGATATAAGAACGGTCGTTTGGCTGCCTTGGCCTGGTCGCGGAAACCTTCAAGCTCGGCCTGGGAATACGGATCGGCGTAGGCTCGGCCGGCGTCGACTAGTTTCTGAGCCCATTCCTGGTAGATGGATAAACGTTCGGATTGCAAGTAGGGTGCGTGGGGGCCACCGACTTCAATCCCCTCGTCCCACGGGATACCCAACCAACGTAAACTGTCTTTGATTTGAGCAATACTACCCTTAACTTCGCGGACTTTGTCGGTATCTTCGATGCGCAATATGAATACCCCGCCATTTTGACGGGCAATCAGCCAGGCAAACAGGGCGGTGCGGACGCCACCGACGTGCATAAAACCGGTAGGACTTGGGGCAAAACGAGTGCGAATAGATGTCATATACGTACTATTGTAACATTTTAACATCGTTCTCGGGTCCTGTTGCCCAGCTTGCCCCCACCAGACGCCACCCGAGTCTTACAAACTGGTGGCGATACGGCGAATTTGTTCGCTGGAGAGTGGGGCGTTGCCGTCGATACTGTAAAGAATCCCAGCGTTGACCCAGGTGGCGTTGCCGTCGTAGGTGTAAATTGTCAGTCCACGCTCCTGGTTTGTGATGTACTTGTCGCCGACTTTTTTACGGACGATACTATCAAGTACGGCGGAGGAGTCCAATGAGCTTTTTGACTGTTTGAGGCTGAATTTGCTACTGCCTGTATTGGCTGCAAAGTCGATTGTGACTTGACCATCGTTGTAGGTCACCGGACCATCAAGGCTATAGCCGTCGGGGCGGTATTCTGGGTAAGTCGCATCAATCCCCGCTTGACCTGCGGCAACGTGAACCGACCAGCTGGGCATGTTTATGTAGGTAAAATAAACCCCAAGTATAATGATCGCGGCACTGATACTAAAGATATTCACGAAACGTGGATTGAGCTTGAAAAATGACTTTTTCGGTGCTTTGACGGCTGGTTTAGCCAGGGCCGCTGTAATCGCCTCTTGTTTAATACCTTGAGCTAATTTTGGCGTTTGGGGTGTTACCACGGCCAGTTTGGCGGCGCGAAACTTATTCAACTTTCGCACGGTTGGATGAATGACGGCTGGAATATCAGGGGTAGGAACTGTTTTTGCGAGCGGCTTTACTGGATGTGGGGCAAATCGAGAAATTTTGCTACTTCGAGCAATATCCATCGAACGACCGGGCGTTCTGATTGGGCGACTAGCGGCAGCGACGGTTGGCTTTTTCGTGGCACGACGAACCAGTGTTTGCGATTTTTGAGGTGCTCCATGGATACCTGCAGCAGAGGTCGCCTTAGTGGCCACTTTCAGCGGTTTGGCGCGATTGATTGGCATGCCCGTGTGGGCGTCGTAGCGCTGACCATTAATGGTGACAGTTTTAGTTTTATCCATCGTTTGTTTCCTTAGATTCCGTCCTACGTTGTTTGTGCCTTATGCATAAGCATTAACACTATAGTAGAAAGGTTGGCTGAATTATGCAAGGTTTTGATCAAAAAATGTATGCAACTTGGTATAATTGAAGGAAGATGTATCGTCGGGCCTCAAAAAAGAAAGAACTTATTAAGCGCATAGCTGTCTATACCGCTATGACTATTTCGGTTTTTATCATTGTGACGGGTCTTGTTTTCGTAACCCTCGGGTACCGATTCGACACCGATAACGGACGCGTTGAACAAGGTGGCTTATTGCAGTTTGCGACCATTCCTTCGGGAGCGACGATAGAGATTGATGGTGTCGCTATCAGTCCAAAGACACCCGCAAAAAGCTCGGTTCTTGCCGGAACTCACAAGTTCGTTATGTGGCGCGACGGCTACGAGACGTGGCAGAAAACGCTCGATATTAAGGCTGGTACATTGACGTGGCTCAACTACACGCGTCTCGTACCAAAAAACAGAACGGTTACTTCCGTCGCCCAATATACGTCAATTCATGCCAGCCTAGCAACCGTTGACGGCCATGCTATTCTGGTGCAACAAGACGCCACCATCCCGACATTTCAGCTGGTGAATCTGCAGTCTGACGACATCAAGACGACAACCCTAACGATACCGCCGGCGCTTTACAGCGAGGCTTCGACTGTTGGCGTTGTTCATAGTTTTCGAGTTGACCAATGGGACAGTGGTGGTCGCTATGTCTTGCTCCAGCACAGTTATGGCGATAAAAAAGAGTGGTTAGTCCTCGATACTCGGGATATTAGTGTCACAAAAAACGTTACCAAGCTTCTCGACTTTGATATTGGTTCGGCCAAATTCTCTGGCACCAGTGGCAATATCTTGTACGTCCTCGGTGGCGGTAGTGATATTCGCAAAATTGATCTTGCCGCGGGAACTATTTCGCGCTCGCTCGTTACAAATGTCACCAGTTTTGAATTGTTCGAAACGAATGTTCTTACCTACGTTGGTATCGATCCGGCTGATCCGACGAAACGTGTGGTCGGTCTTTACCGCGAAGGCGACAGCAGCCCGCACGTCATTCGTACCGTCACGAGCGCCCCCGATGTGCCGCTCGGCATTGCGACGTCACGTTACTTCAATCAAGACTACGTCGCCATTACCGAGGGTAATAAGGTTTCGATTATCAACGGCAGCTACCCAGGCTCGAGCAATGACGACACCAGCAGCCTCGTACCATTTGCTACCTTTAATTTTGTGACTGGGGTCAATCGGGTATCGTTTAGCCCTTCAGGAGACTACCTTTTAGTGCAGTCGGGAGCTAACTTTGCAAGTTACGATATTGAGCACAAAAAAGTGACCACGTCTGTCGTGGCGAGCGATGTGACGGCCACGGTCGCACCGCTGAAATGGCTTGACGATAATTACATTTGGTCTGATTATGGTGGTGACGTGACAATCCGCGAGTATGATGGCGCGAATAACAACATTATCAATAAAGTTGTCACTGGTCAGGACGTTGTCTTGAGCCAGAACGATCGTTACCTCTATAGTATCGGTAAAAACGCCACTGGCTATCAACTGCAGCGCGTCCGAATGATTCTTCCCTAAGCCTTAGCCGCCGAAAATACGTTCAAAGAAAGTCGGCGAATTGCCTGGGATAGCCTTAGTTTCTGTGCCCGTGGCTGCAGCCGGTGCGGCAGATGATGTGCCAGGGTCTGGACTGACCTGCTCGGCGGTTACCAGTAGACGGTGGAGCGCCGTGCCGACTGGCGTACACGTCAGGAGTGTTATAACTGGCTTTGTGGTCGGATAGACAAGTTTGTTAACCTCGGTTGGCTCGACGACCTCTTTTTTTGTAATCGTGTAGGTATAGCGCTTGCTATTATAATTCGCGTAGACACTGTCCCCCACTGTCAGCTTGTCGAGTTGGGCGAAAATGAATTTATAATCGCCACTATCCAAAAGGTCATTACTGCTGTGGCCGGCCAGGACTGTGTTACCGATTTGTCCAGGGTGGCTACTAGCCCCAGGAATAGCGAAGTGCGCCAACCCACTCTCCATGGCCTTCATTTGGGAAGCATAATCACTCCCGATGTCGTAGTGAACCGGAACGTCAACGTTAATTTTTGGAATGATTAGGCGAGGAGCTGGTCCGACGTTGATGTCGGTGGTTGGATCGACGACGATATTTTGAGGGTCGATACTGCCGGGACTGACGTAGGCCGCAACACTTCCAATCAAAACACGGTTGTATTGCAAAAAAACAAATAAAAGGACAACGATAAGAGCAGCCGCAATGGGAACGAAATGTCGGCTTTTACGTACTTTTTTTGCCGAACTCTGCACTTTCACCAGTAGCTTTTGGCGCAGGTCAAACAACGCCTCGTCCCTACTGAGGGCGCTAGCTTCGGCCACTGGTCCGTCTGGCTGTTGGCCGAAGTAGCCTTGTTGCGCCGCACCGCCGGATTGTGATTGCAGGGCTTGTTTAGCGTGCTGAAGATGATGTGAGTAATAGCCCTCGTAATACTTTTGGTAGTAGGTTTGCCAGGCGCTATGATACTGTTTCCATTGATCGGGCTGCGGTTGTGGATGACTGGCGTGGGTCCGGTCGTAGGGATTGACGTCTTCGAGTTGGGTCGGCTCTGCTTGGGCAGCGGTATTTAAGGCGGGGCTTGCTGCGGCGGTATAGAGAGTCTCGATTTTGGACCGCAATAGCTCAGCGGCAGCTTGCTGGCTGTCGGGCTGAATTTTGGTCGATTCGCCTGCCCGCTGCGGAGAGGATGGCGCATTGGCAGGGGTGGTGCTGGCTTCGTCTGGTCTCATGTCTATAGATTCCTATTGAGTTCTATTGTACAATACATTGGTGGCAACCGCCATTCTTCTTATGTTGATAACAAGAGGAATGGACAAACACAAATCAAACAATTTGCCGCATGATATTGGTTTTGGGCGAGTGGCGGAATCGGTAGACGCGCTAGATTCAAAATCTGGTTCTCGTAAGGGAGTGGGGGTTCAAGTCCCCCCTTGCCCACCAATATCATTC
>DIZP01000020.1:16864-18198 GCA_002429375.1 bacterium UBA6025
GTAATCGTAAATTTGTGAAGCGCCTCGACAAGGCTGGTGAGCTGCATGCTAAAGGTTAGAACTTTTGGATAATAGACGAGTTGGAATAATTTTTGGAGCTGAGCGAAGGACAGCACCAGCAGTGTATCCGGTCGCTCGATGATGACCTGGCTACTGTGCTTGACCAGATCAATCGCGTCGCGTGTCAGTGTCAATGGTCCGGTATAAGTTTGGATAAAGTCCTCGTAGACAATCGCGGTTTCGCTATTTCGTCCGGCATCACCAATCAGTAATATGCCTGTCGCCCACTGCCCCATCGTCTTCATTTGGATGAGGGCGTCCCGAGCGAGGCTGCCCGACGGGTTGGTGGCTCCAAAGACCGTATCGGTAATCGTGGCGGGGATGGCTTTGCGCAGGACGTCGGGTAACAAGACACGCACCTCACCAACCCCGGCAGCGACGGCGATGCCATAGCCTTCGCCGACGCCTGCAAAGCCTAGTTTGTTCCCGCCAATTATACCTAAACGACCAGATTGGGAGCGCTGTTCGGGCTTCCCCCAGTCGATATCGGGGAAAAGAGGCGTGTCAGGCGTTTGTTTACGCCAGTACGAATGTGTGTCCATTGGGCTCCAGTTCATAAATCATATTCTTACGCTCGACGACCACTTTCCAGTTATTCTGCTTTGCCATCTCAAATAAGTCACGATCAGGGTTAAAAGCAATCGGTTGCTGCACAATCGATAACATTTCAATATCGCCACTCGAATCACCCACGGCGATACTGTCTTCGAAACCAAGGCCATTCTCTTTTACGATGCGCTGCAAAATAGTACCTTTCCCGTCATGGGTCTTGATGATATTGCCGGTAAAATAACCATTGTCACCACGTTCATACTGTTGCCCTACCCACGTGTCAAAGCCGTATTTGTCAGCAAACGGTTTGACAAGTTCTTCTTGGGAGCCCGAGATTGCAATCAAGGTGTAGTTTTGCTGTTTAAGCTGTCGGACGAGGTCGCGCGTGTACGTATAGACATAGTCGCTCACCCGCTCGAACACCGCCATCGCCGCCGCGTCGAAATCGCTGCATTTTATGCGTGACAAGACACCATCGAACGTATCCGACATGGCTCGCTCGTACACTTTAAAGGCATCGTTGTGCTTGCGTGTTTTCCAGTTGATTTCAAGCTGAGCGAAGGCTTTCGAAAGCTCAAGCGGCGCCTTGTCGGTCGCAATCAACTCGTAAACAACTTCCCGGTACAGGCCGGATCGAAAAATTGTTCCATGGATATCAAACACGGCAAACTTTTTGCTCATACTAGCGTACCTCTATGCCTGTCTCTTATACACATCTGACG
>DIZP01000040.1:0-968 GCA_002429375.1 bacterium UBA6025
AAGCTTATGAAAGCTGCTGGTGTTAAACTACCAAGCTGGGTGAAATTGCCCGAGGCTAAAACCGGTGTCATCCGACACGCTGATAAACTTCGCAAAAACCAACCAAAGGAAGAAGTTCCTGAAGTTGCCGAAGTGGCCGTCGAAGACGTCGCCGTCACCGACACAGCCGAGTAGATTCCGTTTGCTCTCATATTCACACCTCCGTTAGGGGGTGTGTTTTTTATGACCATACGTAATCACCGTAAACGTAATCATGTTACAATAGACGTACAACATAAGTGAGTTATGGCCGATTAAGAAGTAGGGGAGACCGCAAGTATGACAACACTGGATCAGCAATTTGTAGAATTTATCGTAAAATCTTTGGTAGGATACCCTGATGACGTGGCCGTCGAGCGCCTGATTGACGAAAAGGGAGTGTTACTGACACTGACCGTCAACCCAGACGACCTCGGCCGAGTGATTGGCAAGCGCGGTGTCACAGCCCAAAGCCTGCGCACGTTGCTTCGGGCGTTGGGGACTAAAAATGATGCCCGTTACAATCTAAAAATCGTCAACAATGACGATCAGACCGAAAACTATACCACATCATCGGATAGCCCTAGTGACGAGCCTGTGAAAAACTCAACAGATGAGCCTGTGGATAACGCTTCTGATTACTCAAAAAAGACCAGAGAAGAGCTTGCAGAACTAGACGACCTGGATATATAATCATAGATAGTTCCAAAGCAAACAATCTTTGAACTGCGAGACCAAGCTCATGCGAGCAACAAATATATTGTTGAGAGCCTTATATGTATAAAAAACCACCTGTCTTCGGGTGGTTTTTTAGTTCCTATCGACGTATCATGGTAACAGATGAGAAAAATACAAGTGATTACCCTGTTTCCCGAAATGTTCGACGGTGTCCTGCATAGTTCCATGATGTGGAAGGCGCAGGAGAAAAAAGCGGTTGAATTCCGGCTGGT
>DIZP01000040.1:1291-2482 GCA_002429375.1 bacterium UBA6025
AGCCCGAGCCGCTGTTCGCCGCCGTGGCGGATGCCAAAGCCTATGCTCCAAAAGCCAAGGTGCTACTGATGACGCCCCGTGGACAACGCTGGAAGCAGGCTACGGCGCAGGCCTGGTCTGACAGTAATGATGACTATATTTTTATTTGCGGACGTTACGAAGGCGTAGACGAGCGAATTATGACGGTTGTGGACGAGCAGGTCAGCGTCGGCGACTATGTGCTGACTGGTGGCGAATTACCCGCTATGACGATTATCGATAGCATCATCCGGCTTATCCCCGGCGTTCTGGGCGGAGAGAACAGCGCCGCCATCGAAAGCTTTAGCGATGGCGAGACGCTCGAGTTCCCGCAGTATACCCGTCCCGAGGTGTTCAATGATATGAAAGTACCGGACGTTCTGTTGAGCGGCCATCACGCCGAGATTGCCAAGTGGCGCGACAAGAATTCGTTGAAAGCAGACAAAGAGTAAAGCGCCTCAAAAGAGACGCTTTTTTTGTTGTGGTGGATATCGTAGTGCGATCAGTCACAACATATGTTTTTTTAAATGTATGTTTGTTTTTGTAACTTTCGCTTGATACATACTTTACTCGCACACCATTAAAAGCGCAAGTGGAATAACAAAAATAACAACAGTTGCGTTATCGGTCGGCGGGCGACTATACTCGTGAGTATGATTAGATTCGCCCAAGCTACCAGACCTCCCCAGCCAAAAAAATCACGAGCCGTCCGGGTCGCCTTGCTATACGCCGGCGTTCTGGTCGTTTTTGTCGTGGCGCAACTGTTTAGTTTTGAAAAGTTTCTACCGCTCGTTCGGGACTTCGCGCTGCCTGGCGGACAACCCTTGGCGTATTTCTTGGCGGCCTTCATCGTCATCGCCGAGGTTTTGGCGCTGCCGTTTTTGCTGCGCATGCAGCTGAGCGTGGCTATGAGGCTGCTCAGTATGGCGATGGGGTGGTTGGTGGCGCTGCTGTGGATAGCGATCGCCCTGTGGCTGACACTCACGGGCAGCACCGTCACGAACATCGGCTTCTTCGGTGGTATCGTCGCTTTTGCCCCGGGCTGGCTGTCAGTAGCGGTCGGGCTGGTGCTGGGGGGTATGGCGGCCTGTGTTAGTCGGGGGATGTGGCCCGTCGTCCGTCGAAAATAGTTGGTGAATTCCCATCGGCAGAGTATGATGGAATTATTAAACA
>DIZP01000040.1:2772-14374 GCA_002429375.1 bacterium UBA6025
GCTCAAAAATGGCTGGCCGAAAATGTTTGGTGGTTGGCTATTATTAGCGTTGTCGCTTCTGTCATTGGGATGTTTATATTGTTTAACGCAATTATGGCATACCTTGCCTTCCTCGGGGCAGCTATTGGGTTTTATTCTGCACAAACCTACGCAAGCGGGTGGATTGTCGCGACATTGTTGTCGTTGGTATTTAGTATTGCAACCACAGTCCTGACAGCTCTTGCGATCAATCCTTTAAAAAAGTCACAAAAGAAGGGTTGGGATTTGCTCTTTTTGGCGCTGCTGGTGGGTGCAGTCTCTGTGCTTGTTAGTGCGGTTGCGAGTCTCAATCTGGGTATCTTTATAAGTAACATCATCTTTGGTGGCATCGGGCTTGCCATCGGGGCCTACTTCTTGTTTCAGCTTCGTTCGTATTTTATTAAAACGACAAGATAAACCACTTTTCTTACACCATCGGTTGTAAAATAGCTTCTTGACTTGAGCCAACACCTCAATTAGTGTACAATTCGTAGTGCTAATGGGGCGACCGCCACGTGGTAAGGTTCCATAAAACCACCGCTTAACTAGCGCAAAAGTATCTGTACCTCAATATATATAATGGGATGTGGCCAAGTGGTAAGGCATCGGCTTTTGGTGCCGACATTCGGGGGTTCGAATCCCTCCATCCCAGCCAAGCATAAGCTCGACCTTTTTGGTCGAGTTTTTGCTTGTCACGGGCTTGGAGCGATTCGAAGCCCCGAGTGCACATTCGGGGTGAACACTGCCACCCGGCAGTGTGAGAAATCATTGCTTGGCCGAAGCGGCAGGGCTTTAGCCCGAGAGTGGAGCATGAATGTCGAATATCCCTCCATCCCAATTATTTATATTTCATCCCAGCGGCAATTATAGTTCGCTCATCGCACCGTTCAAGGTAGTATGACTCGCGATGCTCGTCATCTCCACCTATGACCGAAACCTCTTCGCTCTCTTTTGCTCTGCTATGGATAAAATAGACACGTATAATAAGGTTAATGGCCGTAATCTTGAAATTCGAGTATCTCGAGCTTAAAGTGAGGCCTGTGGGTAACAAGTAATACGTTCATACACTCAGCTAAGGCTTCCTGCTCTGTACTGGCGTGACATACGCGTGTGTCTTTCGGTTATACTGTTGTTAAGCATGTATGAATATGCGACTGTATAAAGTCGTCAACTATTTGTTTTATATTCGTTTTTTCCCATTGCTTCGTACTTACCTAAAATATAATAATTTCAAGAAAAGCCCATATTGTAGGGCTTCTCTGACTTATTTAGCAGCCCGGTAGGCTTAACAAGTTGTTGGCTTTAGATGCATCTGCGCGTGTTTGAAGATATTGGATGTGGCCGTTATCTTTTACATCACATCTTGCTTCATTGCCGTCTTCGTTGACGTATGCGTATGTATTATTGGTTTTGAGCCAATTAATAAACCATTGACGTTCAAAAACATGTACCTTACCATCGTCTTGAAGCTGGCCGTAATGGCTGATTGCTTCATATCGATCGTCACGATCTGGTTTGCGAATATGAGTAATTCTAGCTGACATATGATTTTATCCTTCCTGTTCCGCATTCTACCCTCCTGGAAGTAACGCGAAACTTTGTTACGAAAGGAGCAATTGCTTACCTCGTCCCACCTCGTTGCGGTAGCTGTGTCCATAATATCACTTACGATTCAAAAAAGACAGAAAAAAAACACAAAACATGACTTTCTTCTGTTATAATAATATCAATGAACGTGATACAACAAAAATTGCTCGACCTTGCTCGCGTATATGATCTACGAAGTATGAAAAGAGTTGACCTACTCCAAATGGTTGAAGGTGAATATCCGTCACAGATCACACATCATATGAATCAACTGATCAAACGCGGCGATTTGGTCTTATCGGGTAATAAGCTCATACCATCGATCAGGTTGGCGGCTGGGTTCTTTACAGTGCCTGTAATGGGTGAAGCTGATTGTGGTGAGGCGACTAAGTTTGCAAATGGAAACATTATAGACAATATTGTAATATCACCGTCTTTAGTAAAGTCAAAGTACCCAGAACGGCTATATTCGCTAATTGCAAGAGGCGATTCGATGAATAAGGCAAAGGTAAACGGCGAAAATATTGAAGATGGTGACTTTGTATTAGTGGAAAAAATCGACGGCTATATGCCGAAGCAAAATGATATTGTTGTTTCCAACATTGGTGGTCTTGCAAATATCAAGAAATTTCATCGAGAAACAAACCGCATTGTCTTGTTACCTGACTCGTATCGAGGCGATTACTACCCGATATTTATTGACTCAAATGATGAGTTTTCCGTAGAAGGAAAAGTTGTTGGAGTAGTTAAAGCCGTACGTCAAGCTGCATAACTAGTAAGAATTTATACCAAATGAGTACTAAAAAAAGCACAACCAATAAGCGTATTAAAATTATGGGCCCAAGTGTTCAAGAATTATCCAGCCCACTATTGTCCTCTTTATTGGAGTCTCGTCATCGTCGTAATATTCAGTATCGTCAATTGTTACGCTTTAACCCCTTAAGTCTTGCCTTTGACGAGCTACTAGCATGCCTCGAGTTTCTGAGTAGAATAAATAATCTTGACCCAGAGATAGTCCATCTCTTAGATGTGGCACAACAATGGGTAATTGATGGCGTAGACCACATATTGTCACAATCTGATCCAGATAGTCCTGAGGAGTCTAGGAAACTTCTTGAACTGGAGTTCTTATTCCGGGACTTTGCAGCTACACCTGACCAATTAGATATATGGAAATCTATGGAATCATGGAAACGACATAAATTATTTGGATTCAGTGAACTTCGAAAGCGTGAAGAAAAGCGACAAGGCCTTGACAGTGAAACGGTTTTGGCACAAAGAGACTACTGGATTACACATAGTATTGAAAGTCACCCGAAACCAATTAAGGATGTTCGCCCTATTACCGAAGACGGCACTCGGTCCCTCCTAAGCTCATTAGGTGATATCTTACATCACGCTGCATCTGTAGTAGAGGCTGCAGCTATTTGCGTTCAGGCACAGGGCATAACGATTCCTGATGAATTTTCTCAGCTTTCAAGAGAGGCTTATCAAACATGCACCGATAAAATTAGAACTGTATTGCATTCACACATCCCGGATGAAACATACGAATCACTAAGACAACCTCGGCCCCAAAAGCAGGTTTCTATAGAGCACTGGAATAAAAAAGTTGAGAAGGAATGACACCTATGCGCAGTCAGTCTGAATTAATTGGATTATTTGAATACAAAACCAAATTATTAGGTCAGGCCCTCAAGAAGGGTGGTCTATATGATGCGATTGAGGCTGCAGGTTTGATTCGTGACCTACTCTTGTCAGATAGTAATGGACTCCAGGGTGCTATATTGAAAGAAATTCCTGAATTAAAAAATAGACGTAATCGAAAGATTAAATTTGAAGTAAAATTTCTTGGAAGTACCTACCATAATAACTTTAAGGGATATCCTTTAATTGCTAGTGCCCCAAATAAAACGATGATATGCCCCCATAAAGAATTTAATGGAGTACAAAGCTTTAATAGGCATGACTTTTTAGCGCTACCAATATTATGTACACCTCATGGACATTATACATATAAGGACATCGTATCATTTGCGGCAAATAAGTTAGGGTCGAGACATTTTGATCGAAAATCAGGTAGTGAAGATCAGCTTGCTTTGCATGAAGTTAGAGAAAAATTTGGATTCGATGGGTTTGATCCAATAACTACATCCATCTTAGGCTTAGGAACTGTCGTATGCACGACATGTAATAAATTTATAACCCGACTTGAAGAGCTTGGTCTAAAACCATAGAATTTACAAGTTCCTGGAACACGTCCACTAACCCCAGCCAAGATGCTCATATTTAAAAAGACTTCATTCGTGGAGTCTTTTTGTTTATACTACTCTTTTGTATTTATCTTTCTGAGTGACGCTGCAAGACGTAGAGCTGTCGCGTCTCTTGATAGAGTATTAGTCGTGTAGTGGAACGTTTCGTCAAATTGCAGAAGTGCGTTTTCAAGGTTAGGGATGCCCCTAGCAACAATGGCCGTCTCTTTGCTTGTCAGCGGAAATGGCTGCACGATGTCGCTTGTCTGAGGAATTGCGTTTAAGGCTCGTCGTGCTAAATTACGGTGCACGCTTCTTTCAAATGGATGGAAAATATTAGGAAACTTTGCCCAATTGTTATTAGCTACTAGCGATATGACTTCAATTTCTTCGGCGGTTGTGAGGGTTAAACGAGCACCACCATTAAGAGGGTTATAGAGTTCCATGAATACTCAATACTGTATAACAATATTGTCGAAATGTAAATTGAATTCTTCCTGGAACACATCCACTAACTCCAGCCAAAATGATCATGCTTATAAAGACTTCATTAACGAAGTCTTTATGTTTGTGCTTTGGCAATGTCGTATTTTCTGGTTTAATTAACATAACCCAGTAATTCCACTTGAGCCCTTTCGCTCTGTGTAGAGTGAAAGGTGTACATCGACAGAGCAATGGATTGGAAACAGCATGCCGGTCATGATGATGATGCAGCAATCGGTGCTGCTTGTTGTGGGTAAGGTTCACGACAGGTATCTCGACTACGGCAAATGCGCCTTCCTGGAGGATGGTCACATTGCCAAAACAGTTCGCATTTCCCAGGCAGATTTCCAGGAGGGATTCTGCAACTACCTGGGTGAGCGCAACATAGGCAACCTCGCGGGTATCGCTTCATTGATGGCTCGCCAGGGACGACCTGTCCTTTCTGCGCATCGGGCCATCGAGTCCTGCGGAGGTAGGGTCGGCGGTGTCATGCTGGATCAGCCTTCGTGGCGTCTCTCGCATTGGGACGGCGATCTCTTTACGGGGGTCCCGACCTGGATGGTTGCCAAAGATGGCCGCATCGGGTTGTTGCCCGACTAGACCAGATCCAATGCCGTTCGGGGGTGATAGCCGCAATGAGACTATCACCCCAAAGACGACTGAGCTCTGTCGCTCAAACTAAGTTTTGAATGAGTTCAAGATTTAGTTTGACGCGTTTTAATAGTTGATGAAACCAAAATTATTCCTGGAACGCGTCCATTACTCCCAGCCGCCAAACTATAGCCACGTCCTACTATTGACTTAAATACACCAAAGTGTTATCCTATGTTAGTTCTCGTGAGTAATCCGAGCGCACGTTGAAATAGTAGTGATTAGTTGAGACCGGCTCTTTGGATAGAATATATGTCTAAAGAGCTGGTCTCAAAACGAGTCAGCGTCAACCCTATGAAGGGGGTATAATATGAACCGTTCGATTTACGCTCCAGTGGACGGCATGTAGCACTTCGGTGCGACATGTGCTTACCCGAGAATCGTTCTCGGGAGCACGCTGGTGGGAAGGCCATCATGGCCCGCTTCACCCGCCGCAACACCCCGCCCTGCGCCGAGTCCTTCGAATGGCTCGTGCTCATCGGCGAGAACTGCCAGGAGTACTGGGTGTGGATGCGCATCCCGGACGAGAGCATCGTCAGGCAGCGCTTCCACGTCACCCCGGACACCCCTGTCCTCATCGGTCGCCCGTAGACCGTAAGGTAGCAGACCCGCATTAGCGTCGGAAACAACGCTACGTAATTCTTCGGGGAAGCACCGAAGGGCTTTGCAAGCCGTCAACGCAGCTTCGGCTTTTTGCCAAGCATCACTACTATTTCATCTATTCGTCCAACGTTATAAAGTCCGTTGCTGATGAGTCCTAATAAGGACGAAACGAATAGTAATTATTTTTGCTACACTACTTACATGAGAATATATATTACCTCTCGATTCAAAGGTGCACCTGGTAATAAAAAAGACATTGAAAAACTATGCTCAGCCGTCAGGGCTGCTGGCATGGAAGACTTTCACTTTATTCGTGATGTAGAACATTACGAATCTAATTTTTTCAGCACACCGAAAGAACTTTGGGATGCCGCCCGCCGCTATATAGCTGAATGTGATGCTATGTTAATTGATGTCAGTGATTCGCCAAGTGGTGGGCGTCTAGTCGAGGCCGGGATTGCTTACGCCTTAGATAAACCGATATTCATTATTGTAAAAAAAGGTGTTGTCTACAAAGATTTTTATGACGGTATCGCAACTTCGGTTATTCGGTATGAGAACGTTGAAGACATTACTGAGCAATTGAAATCTTCCCGAAACGCATCCACTACCCCCAGTCCCTAAAAGTCGAATCCTTGTGGGCTCGTTTTCTTGAGTTTTAATCCGGTCTGATGATGTATAATAAATTTGAAATAAACCCGCCCAGCGGTCTGGCTTTTAGCCTAAAGCGTAAACAGACTTGCGGTATTCTATCGGACAGAGGCTGGTCGATAATTAACAAGGAGATCAACATGGTCGATCGCGAAGAAAAACGAGTCGAGAAAGCTAAAAAAGCCAAAGAGCAGTACGAACAGTGGCAAGAGCTATCGAAGGCTCATTGGAGTCACTGGCGGGCTTGGGGTTCTTGGTTCAGCTGGGGTTCACCAGTGGGACTAGGGCTATTCTTTGTCGCAACAGCACTCGCTGCCGCTATCTTGATATGGGTTATTAAACTCTAAAGGTAGACGGCTAATATAAAGCACCGCTTTTATGAGCGGTGTTTTATTATAAGACTCATCAAATAATCTATCGCACAGCCTCGGGGCGCTATCCGGGCATTCACAGTCCATAATAACTGCCTTATAATTAGAGGGTAACGTAGGAAGGGAGGTTTGTATGGGGCGAGTGGTACACTTTGAAATTGCGGCCGACGATGTCGCACGAGCGCGCAAGTTTTACGAGGTTTTCGGCTGGAAAATCGCGGACGCGGGCATGCCGGGTATGGAATATTGGCTGGCAACAACAGGCGAGGGCGAGCCGGGCATAGACGGGGCGATTTTTCCACGATCGGATAACTCACCGCCGGTTAGAAATACTATCGCTGTCGATGATTTGGACGCGATGATTGAGAAAGTCAAAGCCGCCGGCGGTGACGTTGAAGGTGAAAAGATGCCGATTCCCGGTATCGGTGACTATATCAACGCGACCGATACCGAAGGCAACCAATTCGGAATGTTGCAAGCGGCTCCAAGAAATATTTAAATGATCGTTTGAATGTCTGCCGTTTCAGCCCGCCAATTCTTCTTTCGGAGATTATTTTTGCTATGATGAATATATGAAGAAAATTACGTTATATATCGTTTCCTTTGTCGTGTCACTTCTGCTACTTGCTGGTCTCAGCCCGACCGCGAGTGCCGCTAATACCAATAACTTCACGATAAATTCTTACAAAATCGATTATTACCTCAACCGTGATACTCAAGGCCGTTCGACACTACGGACCGTTGAGCGAATCGAGGCCGAATTTCCCAATTACGATCAGAACCACGGCATCGAGCGAGCCATCCCGAACTCGTACGATGGTCACAGTACTAGTTTGGCGGTGGCGTCGGTGACGGATGCTAGTGGCAGAAATGTTAATTTCATAACCACAGAAGCCAACGGTAACCAAGTTGTCCGTATCGGCAACGCTGACACATACGTGCATGGGGTTCAGACATACGAAATCACCTATACTCAACGTGACGTGACACTCAATACGACCGATACCAACAACAATGAATTCTATTGGGATACCAACGGGACCGAGTGGGCGGTGCCGATTAGGCAATTAAACGTCGTGCTTCATTTAGAAGGTGACCTCGCGACCACGCTGAGCGGCCAGCAACAATGTTACGTTGGGACGGCCGGAATGAATACGCCCTGCTCTATCGTCGCAAGTGGTGATGGCTTGACGACTGAAGCGAGTAACTTGAACCCGAATGAGAATATCACGTTGGCGGTCGGCTTCCAGCCACAAACCTTCAGCGCTTACCAGACATCGCTACTAGAAAAGCTGATCGTTGCCTGGGTAATTGTGCAGTTTTTCGTGTTCTTTGTCGGCATCATCCTCATTGTCGTAATTGTCCGTCACTATCTTCGCAAGTCGAATCGACACAATGAACTTGGCACTATTATCCCCGAGTATTTGCCACCGAAAGAGGCCAGCGTGACGACCTCTGCCAGTATTTATAACAAACAAAAGACGGCCTTTAGCGCTCAATTGATTGATTTTGCGGTTCGGCACTATATAAAAATCTACCAAACGAGTGAAAAAACATTCTTTAAACAAGCCCAATACGAACTGGAAATAATTAAAGATGTCTCGGACTTGCGTGATGAGGAACAAGAAATCATTCGTGATATTTTTCCAAGTTCGGCCGTTGGTACCCGACTGGATATGAACGATTTGAAGAAATACGCCACGTTAATGTCCAAAAATCTGAGCGACAACCAAACCAAACTCAATAAAAATATTCGGGGAATGTACGGCTTGCGCGTGAAAGACACCGATCAACGTAAGTGGTTTATGCGAACCGCCATAGTGACACTCATCCTGGCGATATTGACGTTATCTCCGTGGTTATTTACAGCGTCGATTGTCGGCTTCTTCTGCGCTTTTATGCTGTGGCCGTTGACCGACAAAGGTCTGGCGCTATACCGCTATCTGGAAGGCCTAAAAATGTACATCAGGGTGGCCGAAGTCGACCGCCTACGAATGCTTCAAAGTCCTGAAGGTGCCGCCAAACTAGAAGCCCCAATTGATACGAACGATAAACGACAGATGGTCAAGTTATATGAACGGGTCTTGCCATACGCTATATTGTTCGGTCAAGAAAAAGAATGGAATAAACAGCTGGGTCAGTATTACGAATCGATGAACAGTTCACCAGATTGGTACGTGGGGAATAGCGCGGTGTTTAACGCCGTCCTATTCAGCTCGGCGATTAATAGCTTCAGTTCAGCGGCGACGTACAGCAACCCGTCCAGTTCGTCGTCTGGCGGAAGCGGTGGCGGTGGTTTCTCTGGCGGCGGTGGCGGTGGCGGCGGTGGCGGCGGCTGGTAGTCAGTAGCTAACATGACGCTAAAGCTCAAGCACCAGGACTTATAGCTCGAGGAGAGGCCATGTATTTTCTACCGTTGACAATGGGTGGGGTTAAGTTCATAGTCCTAATCATGAATAAATTTGAAGCACAATCCACGTCATATGCCGAATCACTAACCATTCCTGAAGCTATCAGACAAGTAACGGGAGAAAGAGGACAGTCGATAGAACACACAAGACTTCAAGAAGACGATGTTGTCATTTGTTATCCTGTGCGCTCGGGTATCGGAAATTTTGCTGGTGCATTTGTCAACACCCCAGCACATGAATTTGGGACAGCAGTCGTGAACGAACTCCTCGAAAGAACCGGAAGAGGTGATATACGCGAAAAAGTAGATATGCTTATCGCTGGCCAAGTTATCCAGCACGGGATGAACCCAGCTAACCAACTTAAGGTTTTAGCCGGAATACGAAAAGAGGCCACCGGGTTTACTATCAACGATGCTTGCGGTTCAAGCCTTCGGGCAGTTCTTGATGCAGCGTCATTAATCAGAGATAGAGAACACACAGGTATAAAAGTGGCGATTGCAGGCGGGTTCGAGAATATGAGCATGGCGCCTTCGCTTTTGGCATCCAATAGAACAGGCTATGGACTGGGCGGTCAAACATTCACGGATGGCGTGCTGGCCAGCCTAACAGACGCTTTCGAGAAGGTGCACATGGGTGTCACGGCCGAGAGGCTTGCCGGATTGCCCGATAGGCCCAAAATAACGCGGGCAGATGCGGATCATTACGCTCTGCGCAGTCAACGTCTTGCAATGTTGGCTTGGGAAGCAGATTATTTTAAGGATACGGTCGTACCGGTTGACGTAAAACAAGGCAGGGAAACAGTTTCATTTAGAACAGACGAATCTATGAAGGGTAGCAAAGCCACCATGGAGGGCTTAGCAAGACTTAAACCTGCTTTTGGGGTAGAAAACGGTATTGTTACTCCGGGAAACGCCAGTGGCATCAGCGACGGGGCAGCTTTCATGATAGTGACAACAGCAGGGGAGGCTGAAAAACTTGGTCTTGAGATATCAATGCGTCTGAGGTCTAGCGCTGACGTAGGTGTTGCGCACGAACTGATGGGACTGGGCCCGATTCCTTCTTCTTTGAAAGCACTCGGACGAGCCGGTCTGACGATGTCGGATGTTGGTATCTTTGAGCTCAACGAGGCATTCGCAAATGTCGCCCTCGTCTGCGGTGAGGCGCTGGGGGTAGAGCCTGACCAATTGAACCCGCTCGGTGGGGCGATTGCTCATGGCCATCCGATTGGCGCGACCGGTGGCGTGTTGTTGACGAAAATAGCCAGTGACTTTAAAAATAACCCAGAGAGCCGCTTCGGCATGGCAAGCCTCTGCGTTGGTGGCGGCCAAGGCATTTCTGCCGTCGTCGAGAATGCCAATAACCTCTGACCCGCTCAGTACATCTTCTATATTCGTAAAAAATGTAACCAACCTAGCTAACGGGGGAGGGTCGTGCGCCGACGATTTTCTCAAACACATAGTGTAGTACACTGGTAACAGCAGACAATACAAGGGCTGAGGGGGAGTATGAACGAAAAACTGGTTATTATTTCTACGCGGCTTCCTGTCAGTGTTTGTCGAGTTGACGGTGAACTGCAGTTTAATGCCAGCTCTGGCGGGCTGGCGACTGGCGTTGATTCGCTCAAGAAAACGTCGGACAGTGTGTGGGTCGGGTGGCCGGGCATTGCGTCTGACGATTTGACGAGTACCGAGAAAAAGTTGATTATTAGCGAGTTGCAGAAGCGGGGATGTTATCCTGTTTTTTTGTCGAATGATGAGATTGATAAATTTTATGGCGGTTATAGCAATTCGACGCTGTGGCCATTATTTCACTATTTCCCCAACGAGGCCAAGTACGACGACTCGTACTGGCAAACATATCAGGCGGTGAACAAAGCTTTCGCTAAAGTTGCCCATATGTTCGCCTCGAATAATGCTAAAATGTGGGTCCACGATTATCAGTTGATGTTGGTGCCGCAAATACTGCGGAAAATGGACAAAGACGCCGCGATTGGATTTTTTTTACACACCCCTTTCCCGTCGTTCGAGATATTTCGGCTGATTCCCGAGCGTGAGGCCTTGCTAGAAGGCTTGCTCGGCGCCAACTTGGTCGGTTTTCATACCTATGATTATGTGCGTCATTTTTTAAGTAGCGTGTCGAAAATTCTGGGATATGAAAATTCGCTGGGAACAATCAAAATTGGTGACAGATTGGTGCAAACTGACGCTATACCGATTGGGATTGATTACAAGAAGTTTGCTAAGGGCGCCAAAAACCGACAGGTTAACAACATTTTGAAATCGTTTGATCTGTTTAACGTCAAAACTAAAGTCATTTTGGCCGTCGACAGGGCCGATTATTCAAAAGGTATCCCTGCCAGGCTTGATGCCTTCGAATTATTTTTAGAAAAATATCCGCAGCACATAAAACGTGCCGTCTTAGTACTTGTAGCGGTGCCGTCGCGGGGCGATGTCGATTCTTACAAGGAATTACGGACAACCATCGAGCAAAAGGTGAGCCGTATAAACGGTAGGTTTTCGACGACCGACTGGACACCGATTGCCTATCGCTACCAATCGTTGCCTTTTGACGAACT
>DIZP01000040.1:14651-17717 GCA_002429375.1 bacterium UBA6025
GGTAGCAAAGGAGTTTATCGCCTCGAAGCACAACAGTAACGGCGTGTTAATTCTGAGCGATATGGCGGGAGCAGCTACCGAATTACCTGATGCCATCCTGGTCAATCCGAACAATACCCAGCAAGTTGCTAGTGCGATAGACCTTGGGCTGACGATGCCAAATTCTGAACAAAAACAAAGAATGAAAACGATGCAGGCCCGAATATCCGAATACACCATCGAAAAGTGGGCGGGTGATTTTGTCACCGAACTGTCAGAGTCGGTGCAAAAACAAAAAGAGAGCCCCAAGCAGCTAAGCCCCAAGCAGCGTAAAACTTTATTGGCCGACTATGACCGGGCCAAGAGCCGATTGATACTGCTTGACTACGACGGGACTTTGAAGGGTTTCGTCAACTCGCTCCACGAAAGGCATTCTCGACCAACCGACAAGGTGAAAAAACTTTTAAAATCACTTACTAAAGATAAAAAAAACAAAGTAATCATAATAAGTGGTCGCCCAAGAAACGCCCTCGAAAAATATTTCGAAAATCAGGACTTAGGCCTAGTCGCCGAACACGGTGGCTGGGTGTTCGACGCCGGCGGCTGGATTAAATCTAGCCTGACCGCAAAGAAGTGGAAGAAAGACATTAGGCCTATCTTGGAACAATTTGTCGCCAGGACGGCTGGCTCTGAGTTAGAAGAAAAGGAGTTTTCCTTTGTTTGGCACTACCGTCGTGCGTCGCCCGACCTGGCTTATGTTCGCAAAGAAGAACTGAAGAGAAAACTTCGAGCGGCATTAAAAACCGATGATATCGGGGTGTTTGATGGTCAAAAGATTGTCGAAATCAAACCAAAACGGATGAATAAAGGAGTTATCGTGAGAGAGCTCATCGCAAAGAACAACTGGGACTTTATATTGGCCATCGGCGACGACTACACAGACGAGGATATGTTTACCGCCCTTCCGAGCGCCGCCTACAGTATTAATGTCGGCGTACAGGCCACGAACGCCCGCTTTCAGTTAAATTGTGTTGACGAAGTCTTAAAGTTAATCAAGTCGCTACCGTAACCATTCGTCTTTTTGCCATTGACGTCTATGATCTAGACCAGCGGTACAAATACAAACCCAGGATATTCCCTTGTCTCGTAGCTGTCTTCGTTTATTTTATCAATAACGAGAATACTGTTTTTGATTGGAATTACAATCCTGCCGCCTATTTTTAGTTGTTCGAGTAGTGCTGTGGGTAGTTTTATGGCCGCAGCGCTAACGAGAATTCGGTCATAGGGCGCAAAATCTGGCAGTCCATAGGCATCACCCGTTTCGAAAAAGCGAACATAGGGGATGCTCATTTGTTTGCAATTTTCTTCGCCAAATTTCACAAGCTCAAGAATTTTCTCGACCGCGTATATCGTGCCAGTCGGGCCGACGAGGTACGCTAAAAGCCCGGTTGTCCAGCCCGACCCCGAACCGACATCTAATACCTTGTCTCCCGCTTGAGGATCAAGCCATAATAACATCTGCCGGACGGTACTCGGCTGGCTGTTTGTCTGTCCGTACCCAATAGGAATAGGCACATCAAGCTCGTGTTGATCCCTGTTTTTAGGTCGTAAAAAATTAATTCTCGGGACAGCTTTGAACGCCTCGTCAACTTTGCTCATTGTATTGTCCTCCACCTATTACTGTACTCAATTAGTTCTCCGGTGCCGTAATATAACTTACATTTTTATGTTAATCTAGACGTATGCATTTTGATACAGTTATACGTCTTGTCGCTGACGGCGCGGTCATTCCGGTTATTTTAATCGGCGCCTATATGTTGGTCTTTAAGATTCCTCGCGGACATCGGTTTGAGGCCTATTGTCGAATCCTTATGGCTGGTTTGACTGCGTACCTAATTGCCAAAATTGTCGGCTCAATCTATCAGCCATCCCTCGAGCGGCCATTTGAGCAACTCGGCGTCCAGGCGGGGGCTTTGTTTTTGAATAATCCGGGATTTCCCTCAGATCACGCTCTATTTGTCACCGCGATTACCTGCGCCGTCTGGTTCGAGACGCGGCACAAAGTGGTCAGTCTTGTTTTGGCTGGTTTGGTAGTGACGGTGTGTGTGGGCCGCGTCCTGGCGCTTGTCCACACGCCGACAGATGTTATCTTCGGTGTGTTGATTGGGCTGATCGGTGCGCTGTGGTACCTAAATGTCAGTCGTCCCGTTAAGCAAGCGACATCACTTTTGCCTCTTTGACAAAAATCGTGTATACTATAATAAATTACGTAAGCTGTAAGGGGAGACGATATGGCAAAGGTGATTATAGACGAGACGCAACCACAAGTTGTAAGTATGTCGTATTCATGGTGGCGGATGGCGTTGATTGGTGCCGCTCTCGGGATAGCCTTTTGGACGCTCGCGTTCATCGTTTCTCATTTCATAGTTGATCCATTATTCTGTCGCTCGAGTGTCAACGCTCTGGTGTGCTCGAATTCGGTCGGCTTAGCGGGCAATATCGCCAGTATTTTAGTGGCGGTTGTTGGCCTAGTCATACTGGTCAGGCTGAGAGTGTTGCGGCCGCTGATTGTCGTTATCGCTACGGCCGTCGTGTCGTGGGGCTTGGCAAGTTGGACGGAAGGTCTCGCGTGGGGAGAAATTGCTTTTTGGAGCGCGCTGCTGTACGGCCTTTCGTATGTCTTGTTCTCGTGGATTAGTCGTTACAGCCGGACGGTACCTGTCCTGATTTCGGTTGCGCTGATAGTCGTTGTTGCTCGCATCGTGCTTGCACTATAGTGATATACTGAGGCTATGAATGAAGTTATACTTTTAGTTATTTTAGGTGTTGTCATCGTCGGGTTTGGGGTGGTTCTTTACAGTGTCAACCAACGCCTGCGTGAGTTGAAGAGTAGTAGCTCGGTTGAGTTTTTAAAGTCTGACGTGACCGAACTGTCGCGCGGCATTAACAACTTACAGGCGGCGATGGGGGACAAGCTGGAGCGTAACAACATGACAATGCAAACTTCGATGCAAAAACAGCTGAGCGAGAGCGCCAAGCTGGTATCCGACGTTACGCAACGCCTCGCGAAGCTGGACGAGACCAATC
>DIZP01000053.1:0-3942 GCA_002429375.1 bacterium UBA6025
AGGCGAGCGATCGTGTCCTTGGCATGCGACCGTTCGATGTGCAGCTCATCGGCGGGATGGCGTTGCATGAAGGTAATGTGGCCGAGATGAAGACGGGTGAGGGTAAGACCCTTGTGGCGACACTGCCTGTCTATTTGAATGCCCTCGAAGAAAAAGGCGTTCACGTCGTGACGGTCAACGACTATCTGGCGCAACGCGACGCCAGCTGGATGGGCGAACTGTATCATTTCTTGGGTCTTTCGACGGGTGTTATCATCAACGAGGCCTCTTTTATGTACGATCCGACGTACAATAACGAATCGCACGATGACCCTCGCATGAAACGCCTGCGCCCCGTGACCCGAAAAGAGGCTTACGCGGCCGACATCACTTACGGAACCAATAATGAGTTCGGCTTCGACTACCTGCGCGACAACATGGTCAACGAAGTCGATTTGCTACGTCAACGCGACTTGAACTTCGCCATCGTCGACGAGGTGGACAGTATCTTGATCGATGAAGCGCGAACCCCACTCATTATTAGTGCTCCAGCCGCCGAAAATCCCGATAGTTATTATCAATTTGCCAAAATTGGCGCTCAGTTGGTTGAGAGCGACTACATTCTCGACGAGAAGCGCCGGAGTGTTGCCCTGACCGACGAGGGGGTCGAGAAAATCCAACAACTGCTCGGCATTAAAAACTTGTATAGCCCGGATTATGTCCGTTCTGTGTATCACATCGATCAGGCCTTACGGGCCCAGACACTCTTCAAGCGCGATAAAGACTACGTCGTCACCAACGACGGCGAAGTAATCATTGTTGATGAATTTACCGGCCGCCTGATGCAAGGACGTCGCTACAACGAAGGCCTGCACCAGGCAATTGAAGCCAAGGAAGCGGTGCCGGTCCTGCAAGAGAGCATGACGTTGGCGACCGTTTCGTTTCAGAATTACTTCCGCCTCTACAAGAAGCTCTCCGGTATGACTGGTACGGCTTTTACTGAAGCCGAGGAATTTCAACAGATTTATAGTCTTGACGTTATTCAGATTCCATCTAACCGGCCAGTCGATCGTACCGACAAGCAAGACCTTATCTTCAAGACAGAAAAAGGTAAATTGAAGGCAGTTGCCCAGGCAATCAAAGAATATCACGCTCAAGGTCGACCCGTCCTCGTCGGTTCAGCTTCGATTGCCAAGAATGAGCTGATTGCTGGCTGGCTTGACAAAGAAGGCGTCCCGTACGAGTTGTTAAATGCCAAGAATAACGAACGGGAAGCTGCGATTATTGAAAAAGCCGGTCAGAAGGGCGCTATCACGCTCGCCACCAACATTGCCGGTCGCGGAACTGACATTAAACTTGGCGAAGGCGTCGTCGAACTCGGGGGGCTGGTTGTGGTTGGGTCTGAGCGTCATGAATCTCGTCGTATTGACAATCAGCTGCGTGGACGTGGTGGACGCCAAGGCGACCCAGGTGAAACGCAGTTTTACGTTTCAACCGAAGACGACCTGATGCGTATCTTCCAAGGTGAGCGTATCGCCAGCCTGATGGATCGGCTTGGTGTCGACGAAGATACGCCCATCCAGAATGCCGCGGTTTCAAAGACGCTCGAAGCCGCCCAAAAGCGGGTTGAAGGCTATAATTTTGATACTCGTAAAAATGTTGTTCAATACGACAACGTGATTAATCGTCACCGTCGAGTCGTCTATACGATCCGTCGTAAAATTCTCGAAGGAACCGACATCAAACCCGAAATAGAACTTTTACTAGATACGAAGCTGCGTGAACTAATCGCGTTACCGGCAAAAAACAACAAGAACTTCGTCGAACAGTTTGAGTCGATTTTTCCACTGAGTGACAAAAAACTGAAAGCCATCGGTGATGAGAAGAACGACAAGTTGCGTCTTGAGCTGGCCCGTAAAGAAGTCGACAAACTGTATAAGGCCAAGGAGCAAGAGCTTGACGAAGACATCGTTCGAAAAGTTGAACGAGAAGTCTATTTACAGGTCCTTGATACGCTTTGGATGCAGCACCTCGAGAATATGCAGCATCTTCGTGAGGGTATCCACTGGCGAAGCGTCGGACAGCGCGATCCATTGGTCGAATACCGTAGCGAAGCCCAAAACTTATTTAGCAGCCTACAGGCTACCCTCCGTGACGAAGTCTTGCGCGCCGTGATGCATGTCCATAAGCACGACGTAGTGGCTCGACAAGACGAAGAATACGACACCGAATTGACGCGACTGGCCGAGAACGCCGTCGAACATGGCGTCAATGAAGTGACAGGTGGTGAACTGAGCCGCGATACCGATTTCAAAGTCAAAAAAGCCACCGAGGCACAGCTCGTGCACAAGAAAAAAAATGACGTCCGCAAGAAAAAGAAATCAGAGCGTCAAAATCGTAAAACTAATCGTAAGTAACGGGTGGTAGGAAGTAAAGTTATATGAATCATACCGTTGAAGAGGTGCGTCTCAAGAATGGCGCCAAAGGACTATTCATTAATGTACCTGGTGCAACTGTTATGAGTATGCAATTCCACTTCCGAGCTGGTAACCGCTACACTAAGGCGAAAGACATCGAGCAGGTCGCCCATATTATGGAACACATGGCCTTTGGTGCCAATGCGCGCTATAAGACCGAACACGAGTTCGAGTCGGAGTTTACCAAAAATGGGGCGTATCGAAATGCCTACACCAGTGATCTTTCGATGGTCTACGAGGCCGATTGTGCCGATTTTGAATGGGATCGTATCATTGATCTTCAAAAACTGGCAATTTGCCAGCCTCGCTTTAACGATGTCGAGCTTCAGGCCGAGAAGGGGAATGTTCGGAGCGAGCTAACAAATTACTTGAACGACCACCATCGTTTGTTGTGGCCGCGGGTGCAGCAGCTACTCGGTGAAGACGTCCTGACGTATCGTCAGTCACTACCGACAATTAGCAACGTCACACTGGCCGATGTGCGCGACCACCATCGTCGTACCCACACGACTCGCAATATGCGTTTCGTCGTCGCCGGCAAGCTCCGGGGACGGAAAGCCGAGCTTAAGCGCTTAATCGAAGATTTTCAATTACCAGAAGGTGAACGGTTTACCGTCCCACGAGACGAACTCAAGAGTGCTAATCCAAGCGTGATTCGTCGCAAAGACGCCACCAATCTGACCTTCAACTGGTCGATGGCCATCCCGCGTGAATTGAGTGACGAGGAATTGGATGCGATGCATTACCTCAACCATATCCTGACCGGCACGATGTACTCTCGTATTTTTGGTGCCGCCCGCCAGAAAGGCCTCGCCTACAGCGTGAGTGCCCACGTTGGCGCTGGCTATTATGACAGTAGCTGGGATATCATTGGCCAGGTTAATCACGAAACGGCCGGTGAGCTGTTTGACATTATTACCCGTGAAATTCGTTGTGTCTTGGACGGAAAGATCAGCCAGGCCGAGATTGAGGCAGCCAAGTCATTTGCTCTGGGTCGCTACCAGATGGGCGCCCAAACCGTCTCGCAGATTAGCAGTTTTTACACGGGGCGTTATTTTGCCGACGATTTTATAAAGAATTACGCCGCAGTCCCAGAGATGATAAAGAATGTTTCGCTCGAGCGTATGATAGACACGGCCCGTGAATTTATCGATGCCAATACGTGGGTATTAGCCGCGGTCAGTAGTGGAGAGCGCCAAGAGTTGATCGAACTTAACGATAAGTTGGTAACATTGTTCGAACCGCGATAGAATGGTCATATGAAGATAGCAATTGCCGGATATGGCCTCGAAGGTGCATCAAGTTATCGTTACTATGGAGCGGACTCAGAAAACGAAATAACGATTGTTGATCAGCGTCAACCAATCCAAGAGGTGCCCGAAGGGGTTCTGACTATTATCGGTGAGGATGCTTTTGGAAACTTGGATGGATTTGATTTGGTTATTCGAACCGCCAGCCTGAATCCATCAATAATCAAAACTGACGG
>DIZP01000053.1:4176-6827 GCA_002429375.1 bacterium UBA6025
CTTATTGCGAAAATTTTAAAGACTGCCGGCAAGAAGGTTTGGCTCGTTGGTAATATTGGTATTGCAGCTCTTGATATTCTCGAGGATATAAGCAGTGAAGATATTGTTATCTTTGAGCTTTCAAGCTTTCAGTTATGGGACCTGGAACGTTCGCCGCATATTGCAGTTGTACTGTTAATTGAGCCCGACCACCTTAATATTCATGATGGTTTTGATGATTATGTACATGCGAAATCTAACGTTCGTAAGTATCAACAAGCCGATGATCTTTGTATTTTCCATCCTACAAATATATACTCGCGCCAGATTGCCGAAGTCTCGGACCAAGGCACAAGCGAACGTTATGGTGTTAAGGCCGACGGTGGGGTATATGTAAAAGACCAAGCGTTCTATCAGGGCGAACACAAAATTTGTTCACTGAGTGCACTGCAACTAATCGGTCAACATAACGTAGAGAACGCCTGTGCGGCCATCTCTGTTGCAAGAGCATATAAAGTAGCCGATCAGGACATAGAGATTGGCTTAAAAGGGTTTCACGGATTACCGCATCGCATTGAATTTGTCCGTGAAGTCGGTGGCGTCAAGTATTATAATGACAGCTTCTCGTCGGCTCCGTCCGCGGCCGTCGCAGCAATTAAATCATTCACCCAGCCTGAGATAATAATTCTTGGCGGTATCGATAAAGGGGCTGATTTTACGGAACTCGTTGCTACAATTAGCTCGAGAGATAATGTGAAAGCAGTCATCGTGATGGGTGAAATTCGCGCTAAACTAGCTGGTTTATTACGTGCTCAGCATATTTCTAGCGTCGAAATGACCGATTTGAAAACGCTCCAGCCTATTGTTGGCTTAGCGCAGTCACTGGCTACAGAAGGTGACGTTATTGTATTCAGTCCCGGGTGTGCGAGTTTCGACATGTTCAAAGACTTTTATGATAGAGGTGATCAATTCAGGACAATAATAAAAAATTTATGAATAAATTTATATTTCAACACTATGATTTTGACCATAGTACCTTGACGGCATCGTTTAGCTATGGTTTTCAAAATGGATTAGATTTTAAAGAAGAGGTTCAATTTGCCAGCGCCGGTGACCATGATCAAGATACGCTTAATAGGGCGCTTTTTTTGAGCTTCATACTGGTAGGAGCGTCATATTACAAGCTATTTCCGAGCGCCGAAGTCGAGTTGAAAGTGGGAACGCTCGACGCGTGGCAAGTCGATTTTTTTAACGCCGTTTATCAAGATGGCATGAGTCAGTTTGCCTACGAGAACCAGCTGACGCGTCGCGATTTGGCTCACTTTTCGGTCACGACAACACAGGTCAATACCCCGAAGCCATACAACGGCAGGGGAGTGCTGGCTCTCCAAAGCGGAGGTAAAGATTCGCTGTTGACATCATCAATGCTGTTGGGGGGTGGGCAGTCTTTTACGCCTTGGTATATCAGTTATTCGCCGCAGCACCCAGTCGTACTCGATACACTCGGTACCCCGCTCCGCATAGTTACCAGACATATTGACCGAGCCAAAATGGCGTCGGCTGCAGGACAAGGTGGCTTGAATGGTCACGTGCCCGTAACATATATTGTTTATTCATTTGCAATTATTGATGCTATTTTGTCCGGGAGCGGAATAATCTTGGCGTCAATTGGTCACGAGGGCGAAGAGCCTCATGCCTGGATTGGTGATATGCCAGTGAATCACCAATGGGCAAAGACGTGGTCGTCTGAACTAGCAATAGCAGACTACGTTACTCGCTATATTGCGCCGGGCCTACAGATCGGGTCATCTCTTAGAACCTATTCGGAATTAAAAATTGTTGAACTGTTTGTGTCGCGTGCTTGGCAAAAATTTGGTCATAGTTTTAGTTCATGTAATGTAGCAAACTACAAACAAGGCGGCGATAATAGTAAGCTGTATTGGTGTGGTAACTGTCCAAAATGCGCTAGTTCGTTCTTGATGTTTGCGTCGTTTTTGCCGGTAGGGGAGCTCACGAGTATTTTTGCTAATCAGGATTTATTTGCAAAAGAGTCACTAGCAGATACTTTTAAGGGGTTATTGGGTATAGGCGACTTTATGAAGCCGTTTGAGTGTGTCGGTGAGATTGACGAGTTGCGATTGGCGTACCACAAGGCTCAGTCGCGGGGTGGTTATGCGACACTTTCATTCGAGGTGCCTTCGACGTCATTTGACTATCAGGCAACGTATCCAGGTCAAGACTGGGCAAAGCGCTTAATTTAAGCTGATTCAACTAGTGTTATGATAGATACTGATGCAATCACTACTTAAAAGAATTACGAATTTATTGGCACAGATTGACACTGCGTTTGTTCGCTTGTCGATTGTGGCTAAAGAAAAGACAATAGGCGTATTAGAGACTGAACTTGCTTCGTCTGAGGTCTGGCATAATCCGACAGACGCGCAGGAGAAGAGCAAAAAACTTGCAGCGCTGACTGGTGTGGTTGAGCCTTGGCAGGTCCTTCGGGCTCAAGTGGCTGATATTGCTGAGCTGATTGGGATGGGCGATGACAGCCTGCTCCGTGAATTCGATGAACAAGTGAGCGCACTCGAGCGTGAGTTTGAGTTTCTCCGGAAAGAACTGCTTTACACCGGAGAATACGACGATCATAATGCGATATCTGTCTCTTATAC
>DIZP01000004.1:0-1170 GCA_002429375.1 bacterium UBA6025
GCCGCAAGCGTGGGATGTGTATAAGAGACAGGACCATCTAGGGTATTTGAAAAATTACGAGAAAGCCGAAAAAGTAATCCAGCCAATGACTATATTGTCGCTCTTGATATCGGTACAGAGTTTGTCAAAGCCTTAATTGCCAAGGTTGACGGCGATGTTCTGAGTGTCGTTGGCGTCGGTCGTGCTCGTCAGGAGTTAAGCGATATGCACTCTGGAGCGATCGCTGATATTGCCGGTGTGGTTCGTAATTGTGAGGATGCCCTGAGCGAAGCTGAGAACAAGGCCGGCCTGCAGGCCAAAAGTGTCGTCATTGGCATCGCCGGTGAACTCGTCAAAGGCGTCACTAACACTATTCGATACCGTCGGCCCCAGCCAGATCGCCCCCTCGATACCGCTGAAATGGAATTTATCATCGAAAAAGTCCAAGAGCGAGCCCAGGGCAAAGCCCAAAAACAGATTGCGCTTGAGACGGGCAACGAAGAAGTTGAAGTCAAGCTGGTCAACAGTGCCTTGGTTAGCATTCATATTGACGGCTACAAGGTCAGCAATCCGATTGGATTTCAGGGCCGTGACGTGGCCGTTCAAATTTACACCGCCTTTGCGCCGATGGTCCATATTGGCGCTCTTGAGCGCGTTGCTGACGAACTATCGCTTGAACTCTTGGCGGTAGCCGCTGAGCCGTTCGCGGTCAGCCGGAGCGTCCTAGGTACGGATGCCAGCAGCAATTTTACCGCCATCCTGGCTGACGTTGGTGGTGGTACGACCGACATTGCCGTCGTCAACGACGGCGGCGTCGAAGGCACCAAGATGTTCGGTATCGGTGGACGCAGCTTTACTCGTACAATTGCCACAGAAATGAATTTATCGTATACGGATGCCGAGAAGTTGAAAATTAACATTAGTAACAGCCAGATCAAACCAACCGTTGCCAAAGAAGTCAACGCCGCCATCGATAAAACGCTGGAAGNNGGCGCCAGTCTCGCCAAGCTTGTCACAGCCCTCCAAACCGAGGATTGGTACAAAGATTTACCGTTTACGAAAAAACCGAGTGTGCATTACATTCAACCGTCTGAAGTCGTCGGTATTACCGACACGACAGGCGACGTCAACGACCATACCTTCATCACCGCCATGGGCTTACTACGGGTGGGCTATGATACAATGATAGGC
>DIZP01000004.1:1258-1386 GCA_002429375.1 bacterium UBA6025
GCCATCGATAAAACGCTGGAAGTGTGGGTTGCTGGCGTTGAATTAGCGCTGAGTGAGTTTGATTCCGTCGATCATCTGCCAAACCGTATCTTGTTGTGTGGTGGTGGCGCCAGTCTCGCCAAGCTTGT
>DIZP01000004.1:1450-7024 GCA_002429375.1 bacterium UBA6025
GCCAGCAGTGAAAAAATCGTGGCCCTCGTACCGCCTAAGCGCGTCGGCGTTCTTCAGAGCGCGGTGAACCTACGGTTACTGGAACGGATGGCCAAAAATGCCAATAAACACATGGTCTTGATTACGAACAACCAAGCGCTGATCGGATTGTCGGCCGTGGCCGGAATTCCGGTTGCAAAGAACCTTCAGTCCAAGCCTGAGATCGCCGAAATCCCAGCGCTGAGCGTTGATGACGGCGATGATATTATTGACGGCGCTCAACTGCCGATTGGTGAACTGCAAAAGACGGCTGATATTGCCGATGACGGTGACGCGTCAATGAATAAGGCGATCAATAGCATAGCGATTGACGATAAATCGGTTTCGGTTGCCGCCCTTGGTGCGACCGTCGCCAAGAAATTCAACAAGGCCAAGACGGGTGTTAAAGTACCGAACTTCAACTCATTCCGCAAAAAACTCTTTATCGGTATCGCAGCTGGCGTTTTGCTTATCGGGTTTTTGGTCTGGGCAGCCTTGTTTGCGCCGGCCGCAAAAGTTATTATTACAGCTCGTACCACGCCAGCTTCGGTGAATACTACCGTGACACTGGGCGGTAACGCCGCCACGGACGTCGCGAAAGGCCTTATTCAATCAACCTTTCAAACAACAAAGAAAGATGTCAGTGCTGATTTTACGGCGACTGGCAGTAAAGATGTTGGCGCAAAGGCGACGGGTACTATGACCGTCACACGGACATCGGTATCAAATAGCGCCCTGACGGTACCAGTGGGGACGTCGTTTACCGATGGCAGCCTGATATTCTACAGTACTCAAGCCACGACTTTAGCCGGAACACAGGTTGGGCCGAACGGGATTGTCCAAGATTCAGCAACAATCAAGGTTGTCGCCGCTAACTCGGGTGAAACTTATAATCTTTCCGCCCGTTCATATCAATCGGATGTTAGTGGTATCAGCTCTGACGGGAGTGTAATGGCGGGCGGAACGACTAAGGTTGTCGCCGTTGTGACTGCTGACGACGTTCAAAAAGCCGGTGCCGCCTTAGTCGAACAACCAAGTGATCAGATTAAAGCCCAGCTAGTCAAACAATTTACCAACGGCGAAGTAGTGATTGACGATAGCTTTACTATCGACCGCGCTCCCGCTACTTCCGTCCCGGCGATCGGTGCCGAAGCGACTGGTCCCGCCAAACTGACCAGCTCGACGACCTACACGATTACGGCGATTGCCAAAAGCGACCTCGAAATTTACCTCAAGGCAAATATCGAGAAGCAACTAGTTGGTAAAGATACCCAACGTATTTATGACGACGGAATTAGCAAGGTGAAACTTTCAGGTTTTGCTAAAGCTGGCGACACGAGCACCGTCAATATTGTCAGTACCGGACAGATTGGTCCAAAAATAGACGAAGCTGCTATTAAAGAGCAGGTAAAGGGCAAGATATACGGTGAAGCACAATCAACCCTTCAGGCGATTGACGGAGTCAGTAACGTCGATATCCAATTCTCGTACTTCTGGGTACGAACGGTTCCAAGTAATGTCGACAAGATTACGGTTGAGTTTAAGCTCCAGAATGAATAGCCGCGTGAATCTCGTTTGCCTCGATGTCGGCGAAAAACGTATCGGTGTGGCCGTCGCCGATACATCGGTTCGTATCGCCGTGCCGTATGAAACGATTGAAGTTGATGGCAGTGAACTCGAGGCTATCGCTAAAATAGTCGTAGCTGAAAATGCCGAAACACTTGTGGTCGGCTATCCGCGAAATCAATCGGGTGAGGCGACGGCGCAGACCCGTTACGTCGAAGCCTTCGCCGCGACGTTAAAAGACATTGCTCCGACGATTGTTTTTCAGGACGAGTCGCTGACCAGTGTTATCGCCGAGCAGCAACTGGCCACCCACAAGCGACCGTATAGCAAGGGTGATATTGATGCTCGAGCCGCCGCTATTATTCTGCAGGATTATTTGGAGCTCCATTATGCCCGATGAACCGACCGACCAACCCCCCGTTGTGGTGCCGCCAATCTTACAGCAACCTATCAATGGTCAAGAAAGCGGCTTGAGCATTTCTGGCAGGCACTTTAAGATAACTAAATTGCGGGTTAGTGTGATAGTGGCTGCTGTGCTAATTGGATGCGCGGTAGCTGCCTGTTTATGGTACGGCTCGCAGCTAAGACCCCTCACGTCCGATAATCAAAAATACATTAAAGTAACTGTCGAATCCGGATCCACTCCCTCCCAAATTGGTCAATTGCTGCAAGATAAGTCGGTTATCCGCAGTAGTGTGGCTTTTGATATTAATACCCGTTTATCTGGTACTCGCGGGAAACTGCAAGCCGGGACATATCGTCTCTCGCCAGCTCAATCTACGCCTCAGATCGTGGAACATTTAGTTAGTGGTAAAGTTGACCAGTTCAATATTACTTTTTTCCCAGGGGCGACTCTGGTTGATACGACCACTCAATCCGAATCTAAAAGATTAGATGTAACTACGGTGTTAATGAAGGCTGGATATTCCAAGTCGGAAATCAGCGCAGCATTGAAGAAGACATACAACTCGACGTTATTTGATAGTAGCAAACCTGTTGGTAGCGATCTTGAGGGTTATATATACGGCGATACCTACAATATCGGTAGTGACGCAACCGTCGAAGACATATTGCAACGAACCTTTAGCGAGTATGCGCAAATTATTAAGGACAATAATCTTGTTGCTGGTTTTAAACAACAAGGTATGACGCTCTATCAGGGTATAACGTTGGCTTCGATTATTCAGCGAGAGGCGACTGTATCCGATAACAACGAACCGACGACTGATCAAAAACAAATAGCGCAAGTTTTTTACACGCGTCTAAAAGCAGGTATGCCACTTGGATCAGATGTTACTTTTATTTATGCCGCTAATAAACTAGGTGTAAAGCCGATCTCTACGCTTGATTCACCGTACAACACCCGTATCATCACAGGGTTGCCACCAGGCCCAATTGCTACCCCGGGACTTAGCGCCCTTAAAGCGACCGCAGCACCAGCCGCAGGCGATTTTGTCTACTTTGTAGCTGGTGATGACGGCAAAACCTACTTTGGTCGGACACTTGAGGAGCATCAGGCGAACGTCGCTAAATATTGCAAAGTAGCCTGTAACCAGCCTTAATTGGGCAAATACATACTAATAAAACAAATTGACATATTATGCAATACTTGCTAAACTAATGAAAGCACATTTGTGACTTCGACTACTGGTACGGCCTAAAAAACTCTATCAGCGAGCGGGAAGCCCGAAGCACGGATGAGCCTACCAATAAATGTCGCACGGGTACCGAAACAGAACACTTTCAGTAAATGATATTAACTAATGAAGTCGGTCGACACGTACCCCGTTCTTATCCGCTGCATCGCGGAAGAAGCAAGACAAAGTAAGGTAGACGCCCTTGTAGTAATACAGACGGCAGGAGAACGATAATTCGTAATCAGATCGCAACGAGCCTTGCTCAAGGATCAACTGTCGCACTAAGACAGCAGGTATTGGCCCGCAATCGCAAAAGAGCGAAGGGTACTCCAAAAACCTCAACCATCGCAATTTACGCCAGTATTTTCGCCCTCATCGCCGCAGTTGTCGCGGTTGGCTACCACGCACCCCAACAGTCAGACGGTATTGCCAACGCGACGACGATAGTGTCTGATACTCAGACGCAAAAAACCTCAGTTAATGAACTTGTCGCGACTAATTTGGCCGCGAATCTTGCTGAAACTACTAACTTGTCAGTGGCAACTAACATTGCCAACCTGGCCGTATCATTAACGGCTAAAAATGAGTTGACGCAAACGAACGACACGCTGATGACAAAGCCGCAGATTCTTCAGCCGACCGCCGAAAGTCGTCTGATTGTTGCTCATACCGTCAAAGCGGGTGACAGCGCTGATTCGCTCGCGACCCAATACGGTATTTCCAAAGATACGATTAAGTGGGCAAATAATCTCACTTCAGATGCGCTGATACCAGGCACGGTTCTGCAGATACTGCCTACCGACGGGGTACAATACACCGTCAAGGCTGGGGACACGCTTCAGTCAATCGCTCAGAAATATAATGTCGATCAATCTCGTACCGTGCTTTATAATGACCTCGATCAATCTGGTATTACCGCAGGTATTAAAATTATCCTACCTGGTGGTACCCTGCCTTCGACAGAGCGTCCGGGTTACGTTGTGCCACGAGCAGTAAACTATGGCGACGGTGGTGGTAGCTCTGGTTATAGTTCGGGTTATAACAACGACCGTGGTTCAGCCGGTAATCGCTATGCCTATGGTCAGTGTACGTGGTATGCCTATGAACGGCGCGCGCAGCTGGGTATGCCGATTGGTAGCTTCTGGGGCAACGCCTCGAGCTGGGCCAGTGCTGCCAGAGGTTCCGGATACCTCGTTGACCATACCCCTTCGGCTGGGGCTGTCATGCAAAATGGTGGCGGCTACGGACACGTGGCTATCGTCGAGAGTGTCGCTCCTAACGGTGATATCTCGATTAGTGAGATGAACAACTCTGCCTATGGCGGCTGGAACATCATTAGTCATCGTACGATGAGTGGTGGCCAGGCCACTTCCTATAACTATATTCACTAGGACACGGTCACTGCTTGAATCGCCCCTGTTAATTCCGAGGCGATTTTGCTATAATAGCGGGTAAGTATGTTTGTCGACACCGCCAAAGTATTCATTCAAGCAGGTAAGGGCGGCAACGGAGCCGTTAGTTTTCGTCATGAAATTTATGTCGATATGGGTGGCCCTGACGGGGGCGCCGGTGGTAAAGGCGGTGACGTGATTTTTGTCGCCTCAGAAAACATTAATACTCTGATTGATTTTCGTTTCAAGCCCGAGTTGAAGGCCACGCCGGGTCAAAATGGTGCCAAGCGTGATCGCCACGGTCGTTCGGGCGAACCGCTGTACGTCAAAGTTCCGATGGGAACGATTATCCGCCGGGCAGGTAAGGTGATTGCTGATTTGACCGAGAATGGCCAAGAAGTTATTATCGCTAAGGGTGGTGATGGTGGTTTTGGAAACGCTCACTTTAAGAGCTCGGTGCGTCAAACGCCTCGGATTGCTGAAAAGGGTGAATTTGGCGAAACGTTTGATGCCGAACTTGAACTGAGGCTGTTAGCCGATGTTGGCTTGGTTGGTTTTCCGAATGTAGGGAAGTCAACTTTCTTGAGTGTCGTCAGTAATGCCCGACCCGAGATTGCCGATTATGCCTTTACGACTTTAACGCCTAACCTTGGCGTGGCTGATATCGATGACGGCAGCTTGCTGATTGCTGACCTGCCAGGACTCATCGAGGGCGCCAGTGAAGGCAAGGGGCTGGGTGATGCCTTTTTGCGTCATATCGAACGTACGGCCGTGTTGCTTCATCTGATTGACGTCTATACCGATGACGTCGCCGTCGCTTATCAAACGATCCGCGCCGAGTTGAAAAACTATAATCTCGAGCTAGACAGCCGTCCTGAAGTGATTGCGCTGACAAAAATCGATGGTCTGGACGATGATATTATTCAAATGCAAGTCGATGCTGTCAAGGCAGTGGCTGGTGA
>DIZP01000004.1:7158-11338 GCA_002429375.1 bacterium UBA6025
GAGGGTCAGCCGTACTTCCTCGTGGTCGGTGATAAAATCGAGAAGTTTGCCCGACGGACTGACTATTCCAATTTTGAAGGTGTCAATCGCCTGCGAGACATTATGAAAAAGCTCGGTATTACTCACGAACTGCGTCGCAAAGGTGCCGAGAGCAACAGCATTATCCGTATTGGCGACAACGAGTTCACTTATTTCGAGCAATAACCAATCCTTTTAACCCAAGAATTTACGTTCGAACCTAAAAAACGTATATAATAAACGTTATGGCTAAAACCTTTTTCTTCTATGACCTTGAAACGAGTGGCTTGAGCCCGCAAGAGGCGCGGGTGATGCAGTTTGCCGGCATTCGCACTGATATGGACCTACAGCCTATTGGCGAGCCTATAAATGTGCTTGTGAAGCTAAATGACGACGTCCTGCCCAGCCCTGAAGCCCTGATGGTCACGAACATCACACCTCAACAGACTCAGGCCGATGGCTATAAAGAGTCAGACTTTGCGCGGATGTTGGCCGAGGAGGTCTTCACTCCCGATACGATAGCTGTTGGTTTTAACAATATTCGATTTGACGATGAATTTATCCGCCATTTGTTCTGGCGTAATTTTTACGATCCGTACGAGTGGAGCTGGAAAGACGGTCGTTCACGTTGGGATTTGCTCGACGTCGTTCGGATGACCCGCGCCCTACGACCTAAAGGTATCGAGTGGCCGGTTGACGCCAAGGGCGTCGCTACCAATCGCCTCGAGTTGCTCAGTAGCGCTAACGGGTTGGATCACTTCAAGGCCCACGACGCCTTGAGTGACGTGGAAGCTCTGATTGGCGTGACGAAATTGATTCGAGACAAACAGCCCCAGCTGTATGACTATTTGCTGCAACTGCGTGATAAAAAAGCTGTCAAGCAACTCGTCAACCTTGAGTATAAGCAACCGTTCGTCTATGTCAGCGGTCGACTCGATAGCGAGTTTAACAAAGCGACGGTGGCCTTTCCGCTGACGGCTGGTAAAAATGGCAATGTAGTGGTTTATGATTTGCGCATCGACCCGACGCCGTTTTTGCAGATGAGTCAGCAAGATTTGGCCAAGAAACTGTACGCCCCGTGGGAAGAGCGCTCCAAGGAAGGTTTTCAGAAACTGCCTGTCAAAGAACTGCAATACAACCGAGCGCCGGCCGTGGCGCCACTCGGTGTGCTGGCCCAGGGTGGTGGCTGGAAAAACCTAAAGCTGAGTGAAGCGATCGTTGCCAAGCACCGCAATATCCTATTATCGGCGCCTGGGTTTGCCGAAAATATTCGGACCGTCTTTGAAAATAAACAAGAATACAAAAAATCAGCCGACCCCGAAGCACAATTGTATGATGGCTTTGTTCCCGACGTCGATAAGATTAGAATCGAAACGGTCCGTCAGGCTGGCGAACGTGAACTGGCCGATTTCCACCCGAATTTTAATGACGAGCGACTCGAACCGTTACTGTTGCACTACAAAGCGCGCAATTTTCCAGGCAGCCTGGCCGAAGATGAGTCGATGGCCTGGGAGAAGTGGCGTGCCGCCAGAATTACCGCCAGTTTACCTGTCTTTATGAAGTCGCTCCAGAGCTTATCGGCCTCTATCACAGACCAAGACAAGCAATTCGTCCTCCAGGAATTACAGCTGTGGGCCGAGAGTATCCTGCCCAGCGACCTCGACAATTAACGGGTCTTAGATTCGGTGAGGGGTGTGTTTTTTTGTCGGGTTGACGGTTGTATGCGGAGGAAAAAATAGCGTTCGAGCGGTTGGCCAAACGGTTAGGCGCAGCATGATGATAGTAATAACCGTCGCGTTAGCGGCCAGCGCATCGGTAGCTGGGATTCGTATATCGGTGCCGGGGATTACTCCGGCGAGGAAAAACAATACTAGCCAATGACTAGCGTGAACACTATCTAAAATGAGTAGCAGGGAGCCGATGAGACTAGCAATAGTGATTGTTTTTTTCATACCAGAACCTCTATAACTTGGAATTATTGTCTAAACAATATACCACCAGTCTCGTCAAGTTGCAACGATAAGCACGATAGATAGCGTATAGGGGTGGAATAAAGTACCAAAACAGAGTATAATCAACGGGTTATGTCAGAGGTTATACGAGTCATCGGTGCGCGAGAGCACAATCTAAAAAACGTCAACGTGGAGATTCCGCGTGACAAATTAGTCGTTATTACCGGCCTTTCAGGGTCCGGTAAATCAAGCTTGGCCTTTGATACTATCTATGCCGAGGGTCAGCGTCGTTATGTCGAAAGCCTGTCAAGCTATGCTCGGCAATTCTTGGGATTGATGGAAAAGCCCGATGTCGATCAAATCGACGGCCTCAGCCCGGCCATCAGCATTGATCAAAAATCGACCAGCCGCAATCCTCGCAGTACGGTCGCCACCGTCACCGAGATCTACGATTACCTGCGCTTGCTCTATGCCCGAATCGGTGTTCCACACTGTCCGGTCTGCGCCAAACCAGTCTCGCGTCGAACGTCCGAGACGATCATTGACGAAATCATGAAACTGCCAGAAGGCGCCCGATTGATGCTACTGGCACCAGTCATTCAAAGCAAAAAAGGGGAGTTTGCTCATATCCCCGAGCAGTATCGCCGGCTTGGTTTTGCCCGGGCCCGCGTTGACGGCGTGGTCTATGCACTAGATGAGTTTCCCGAGCTCGACAAGAAATACAAACACGATATCGAAATCGTGGTCGACCGAATCGCCATGAGTGGCGAAATGGCCGGTCGCGTCACGCAGTCCGTCGAACAAACACTCGAACTGGCCGGCGGCATTATCCAGATATTGAATGTTGATTCCGATATCATTACGACTTTCAGCCAACGTTACGCCTGCTTGGATCATCCCAACGAGGATATCCCCGAGCTAGAGCCGCGGCTGTTTAGCTTTAACGCGCCCCAGGGTGCCTGTCCTGTTTGTACGGGCCTCGGTAGCCGACTCGAAGTCGATCCCAGCCTGGTGTTCAATCCTAATCTCACAATTGCCGAGGGGGCGATTCGCCCCTATAACCGCGTTAATAGCGACGCTTGGTATATGAAACGATTGGCCGAAGTTGCCACGGCGCATGGCTTTAGCTTGCAAGTTCCTGTCCAGGCTTTGTCGGAAGAGAACCTTGAAAAAGTATTGTACGGCACCGGGTTGCAAAAATACACGGTCGAACTTGGCGGCGGTCGCACTTACGATTCGACCTACGAAGGTGTGATTCCTAACCTGGAACGGCGCCATAAAGAGACCGACAGCGAGTTTATGCGCAAGGACATTGAGCGCTTTATGCGTGAACGTCAGTGTTACACCTGCAAAGGGGCACGTCTCAAGCCGGTCGTTTTGGCCGTCACCGTTCACGATTTGAACATTATGGATATGTGTAACCTGGACGTCGACAACGCGCTTGATTTGTTCGAGCATACACTCAAACTAACCGACCAAGAGCAGTTCATTGCCGCGCAAATTATGAAAGAGATCAAGTCTCGGCTTGGTTTTATGAGTAATGTCGGTTTGAACTACCTTGAGCTGGCTCGAGCCGCCAACACGTTGAGTGGTGGTGAAGCCCAGCGAATTCGCCTGGCGACCCAAATCGGTTCGAGTTTGCAGGGGGTCTTGTATGTGCTAGACGAACCATCAATCGGCCTCCATCAGCGTGATAATGATCGTTTGATTGGTACCCTTAAGCATCTGCGTGACCTCGGTAATACTGTCTTGGTCGTCGAACACGACGAAGATACGATTCGACAGGCCGATTACTTGCTTGATATTGGACCAGGTGCCGGTATTGCGGGCGGGAACGTGGTGGCGGCGGGGACGCCCGCAGAAGTTGCCAACAATAAAGACAGTATTACTGGTCGTTATTTAAGCGGTCTTGAAAAAATTGACGTGCCCAAAAAACGCCGACCAATCATGAAAGATCGTCAGTTGATTGTCCGGGGAGCGCGTGAAAACAACCTCAAAAACATCGACGTCGCCTTTCCGCTCGGTGTGATGACGGTCGTCAGCGGCGTCAGCGGCTCGGGTAAGTCGACCCTCGTCAACGACATTTTAGCCAAAGAGTTATCGGCGCGTTTGCATCGTTCCCATGAAATTCCGGGCACCCACGAAAACGTCGAAGGTATTGAGCATCTCGACAAAGTGATTATCATTAACCAGTCAGCCATTGGCCGAAC